>CALWUF010000001.1 GCA_944384655.1 uncultured Butyricicoccus sp.
GATAAAAAAGCTCTTGCCGCCCGGTGCCGCGCAGCAGTCAAGGACCTTGTTTTCCGGTTGCGGGTCAAGCGCATACACACTCATCTGACTCGCACCATCCTGTACAGTAACACGCCCTTCTACAAAAGCGGACAATTCCTCGATATTGCCTGTACCGGATACAGTCAGGCAGTTTGGAATGCGGGTGTGCGGCACAACGCGAATTCCCTGTTCCACGAGTTCCTGCTGCACCTGCCGTGTCTGCGCGCACAGCGTATTTACGCGCAATACAGTGGGCGCAGGTGTGTTATCCGCCTCAAGCAGCAATTTCGTCTGCTTCAAACCGAACTGCTCCAGATACAGTTCCGTGAGCCATTGTGGGTGGCTGTACCGCAAAGAGTAATACTCCGCCTTGGTCGCACAATCCGGCTGCGGCAAGTTGTCGATATGGCGCACAATCGCACGCAATACACCGTTGACATAGCCCGCCGTACGCTTGTCTGCATGGCACAGGGACTGCGCCAGCGCAACACTCTCATTGACTGCGGCCGCATTCGGAATTCGGTCAAGCCAGACCATTTGATACACCCCTAACCGCAGGATATCCAAAATACGCGGCTGTATTTTTTTGAGCCGAATGCTGGAAAACTGCGCGAGATAAAAGTCACACATCGCGCGGTTTTGCAGCACGCCGCCCGTCAGCGTTGTCGCCAACGCCGCATCACGCGCAGACAAGCCTCGGGCATATCTGCGCAACGCGGGTGCGCTCCAGGCACCTTTTTCACGGACAGCAAACAATGTGCGGGCTGCAGCCTCACGCGCTGAACGAGCCTCAGTCACGGCGGCGCCCTCCTCCATTGGATAGATAAATCATGACCAGACGCAGCAACTGTACCAGCGAGGTTGCCAGCGCCGCAACATAGGTCATCGCCGCGGCAAATAGCGTTTTGCGCGCCATCGGCAGCTCATCCGCCATTAACAATCCTTCCTGTTCCAATGCTTTGAGTGCGCGGCGGGAAGCATTGATCTCTACTGGCAGCGTGACCAACTGAAACAGCGTTGCAAGTGCATACATCGCCACACCAATTCCCATCACATACGTTGAACTCATCACAAGACCAATCAACAGCATCGGCCATGCCAGACTCGAACCGAAATTACACAGCGGAATAATCGCATTGCGCAGACGGATTGGCACATATCCTTTCGCATACTGCACAGCATGTCCCGCTTCATGCGCGGCAACACCAACCGCCGCAACAGAACTTACATCATACACACTGCCAGACAAACCGATTACATTCGTGCGCGGATTAAAATGATCTGTCAAATTGCCGCTGATACGGGTAAACTGCACACCCGTCACGCCATTGGCACGCAACACTGCCTGCGCTGCCTGTGCCCCTGTCAGTCCGCGCTTTGTCATAACACGCGAATACTTTTTAAAATTAGACGTCACAGAAATCTGTGCCCATGCGGCGAAGACAAAACAGCCTACCATGAGGATGATCCACAAGGTATACCAGCCTCCCCCGCCATATCCATATCCATAATTATAATACATGAAACACCTCCACGATGTACGTGCATCAACCGCCGAGCACCGTTCCTGGCTTCATAGCGTGTCCACGCAGGTAATCACCCGCAGACATTCGTTTTTTACCGACCATTTGCACCTCCAGGATCTGGAGGACACCGCCGTCGCCGCAGGCAACAAACAAGCCACGTTTCGGATCGGCTTCCACAACAGTCCCGGGTGCGGCATCCACAGTACGTCCGGTCAGACGGGATTGAAACAGTTTGAGGCGTCCGCCGTCACGTGTCGTCAGCGCAACCGGCCAGGGGTTCAATCCACGGATGAGATTGTGCACCTGTTGTGCGCATTGGGTCCAATCTACCACCGCCATGTCCTTGTCAAGGACAGAGACATAGGTAGCGGCGCTGTCATCCTGCGGCGTGCGGGCGATTCCTTCGGGCAGACGGGCAAGGGTTTCTGAAATCAGATCGGCGCCCATTGCCGCCAGGCGATCAAACAATTCGCCTGCTGTTTCGTTCTCTCCGACTTCTGTCTCACGCGTAAGCAGGATATCTCCGGTATCCAGCCCGCGATCCATATACATCGTTGTAACGCCTGCGGTTTTCTCCCCGTTTAAAACCATCCACTGCACCGGCGCCGCGCCGCGATACTTTGGTAAAAGCGAACCGTGGACATTGATGCAGCCATATCGGGGCAGGTCGAGCACATAGCCCGGCAACAGTTTACCATAGGCGACAACAACAATGACCTCCGGATCAAGCTGTTGGAGCAGCTCCAGTTGGCTCTGATTTTTGAACGTATCCGGCTGGTAAACCGGAATATCATGCTGCACGGCGAGCTGCTTGACCGGTGGCGGCGTCAACTTCATTTTGCGTCCCTGCGGCTTGTCCGGCTGGGTAAATACGGCGGCAATGTCATGCCCATCCGCAATCAACCGTTCGAGCGATGCAACGGCAAAATCCGGTGTGCCCATATAAACGATTCTCATTCTTCTTCATCCTCTTCGCTGGTTGGCTCGATGAACTGAGATACCTTTTCCGTAAACACATGACCGTCCAGATGGTCAATCTCATGCATGAATGCACGCGCAGTCAAACCTTCTCCGGTGATGGTAAACCACTCGCCATTGCGGTCCTGTGCGCGGACAGTGACAACATTGGGACGGGTGACGATACCAAACTTATCCGGAAAACTCAGACAACCTTCCGAACCAGTCTGAGATCCTTCTGTCGCAATGACTTCCGGATTGACCAGCTCAATGATTTTATCATCGTTATTGATATCCAACACGACGCAAACACGGCGTACCATGCCGATCTGCGGACCGGCCAGACCCACGCCATTTGCTGCCAGCATGGTCTGTGCCATGTCCTCGAGCAGCGACGCAAGCCTCTTGTCAAATTTTGTGACCGGATGGCATTTTTTATACAGCACCGGATCGGGATCTGTAAGAATCTGACGTACAGGCATAAAATCCTCCTTATTTCAAACAAACATTTCACTTTTTCTATACGTATCCATCGCTTATATCTGCATCGGATTGACGTCTGCATATAAATTGACTGAACGGAATTTACTGTTCGCAGCAAATTCCCGCAGCACACCGCCGATCAGTGCCCGGCGGCGTTTGCTCTCCGGGCAGCGGATGGATAAATGATAACGATAACGGTTTTGCACGCGCACGATCGCAGCAGGCACTGGACCGAGCACTGGATAACAAAAATCGGCAAACTGTCCGGCCATCAGACTCTCCAGGCGTGCCTTGACCGCAACCAATGCTTCAAGTACATCGCGTTCGCGCTCTGCACTCGCCGTCAGCACGACAATCTGTGCCACAGGCGGGCATTGCAGCGCACGCCGTACTTCAATTTCCTGTTCATAAAACCGTTCATAATCCTGCCGTGCCGCGTTCAGGATAACCGGATTTTCCGGGCTATAGGTCTGGATCACTGCATGTCCCTGTGTGTCACGCCGTCCCGCGCGCCCAACCACTTGCGTCAAAAGTGAAAATGTGCGCTCGCGTGCGCGATAATCCTGTGCAAACAACGATTGATCTGCATCAATGATGCCAACCAGCGTCACATTGTCAAAATCCAATCCCTTGGTAACCATCTGCGTTCCCAGCAGGATGTCCGCCTTTCCATTGGCGACCCGCGCGAGCAGTTTGGCATGCGCACCTTTTGTGCCAGTTGTGTCGGCATCCATGCGCAATACAGATGCCTGCGGAAACAGCTCATGCAGTTCCTGTTCCAACCGCTGTGTGCCAATGCCGTCCGTTTTCAGGTGGGTGCACCCACAGGACGGGCACGTATCCGGCAATAAGATGGTATGGCCGCAGTAATGGCAAATCAAACGATGATTGACCGAATGATAGGTCATGGACACGCTGCACGATGGACACTGTGGTATCCAACCGCAGGCAGTACACACCACCTGCCGTGCTGCACCGCGCCGATTGAGAAATAAAATGCACTGGCGTCCCTCCATGAGGCATTTGTCAATTGCCTGCCGCAATACGGGACCGACTGCACTGGTATAGCCCTGTCTGGTCAAACCGCGCATGTCAGCAATTGTGACCTCTGGAAGACGTGCGCCTGCATACCGTTCACGCAAGGAAAACATCGGATATTTTCCAATCTGCGCGCCGTAAAAAGTCTCAATGGACGGAGTCGCTGAACCGAAGACAACGAGCGCCTGTTCCTGCATGGCACGATATTTTGCGACATCTCTCGCATGATATCGCGGATTCATTTCTGATTTATAAGCGTCATCCTGTTCCTCATCCAATATGAGCAGTCCCAGATTTTGTACTGGAGCGAACACGGCCGAGCGTGTACCCACCACAACACGCGCCGCCCCAGAACGAATGCGTTTCCAGCTATCATAGCGTTCCCCCACTGAAAGGGCAGAGTGCAGTACCGCTGTCAGATCGCCAAACTGCGCCATAAATTTGCGAATGAGCTGCGGCGTCAGACCGATTTCCGGAACAAGTACGATGACGCTTTTTCCCTCATGCAGTGTGCGTTCGATCAAGCGCAGATAGACCTGCGTCTTACCGCTGCCGGTCACGCCAAACAACAACGCCGCCTCTGGACGTCCGGAAAGCAAGAGGGTCTCCAGACGATCATATGTGACCTGCTGCTGCGGACTGAGTACAAAATCCTGCCTTGGCGGCAGATCTTCTTGTTGCGGCAGGCGAAAGATCTCCTCTTCCCACTGGCACAGTATACCCTTTTTTATCATTTCACGCAGCACTGCGCTGCTTGCGCCGCTCAGATACTGCAAATCATGACGGCTGAGCGCACCTTCATGCATCAATGCGTTGACAACCTCCATGCGAACGGTACTCCTGCCGCGCTCTGCGAGGCGCATTGCCTCGTCATCCGGCATCGACAGTCCATACATCGTCAACGTTTTATCATGGATGCGGCGGTCAAATTCGCTTGAAAATGTTAAAATTCCGCGCGTACACAGGGAATTCAGCCGCTCTTCTGGCAATTCCCCGCATTTTTTTGCAATTTCCTTTGCAGTTGCTGTGCGCTTTCTCCTGGTGAACACAGCCAGTATCGGCTCATGCTGTGCCCACTGCACACGCTGTGTTTCTGTCACTCCCTCTGCCAGTGTATACTGTTCAACCCGGTGAAACCACAATCCGGATGGGAGCATGGCGCGCGCGCAATCATAAAATGTGCAGAACAATGTTGAACACAGATGAGCTGCCAACCGGAGCATATGCGCATCCATGACCGGTTCTACATCCAAAACACGGCAAATCGATTTGCGCACGTATTCTGACTCCGGATCACAACCCATACGGACGACAATCGCTTCACAGGTACGACTTCCCTTGCCGAACGGCACAAGGACGCGAATACCCGGCTGTATCTGACCGCGCAGCTCCGGTGGGATATCGTAATCATACAACCGATCAAATGCATAATTTGCGGCAGATACTGCGACGCGGCAAACCGACTGCATCACGACTGCTTGCTCTTCCACAGTGCGAGCAATCGGTCAAGCAGGATATCTGCGACATCGCCCTTGCCCATCAATTCAAGCGGCTCACATGTGCCGTCACGATACAACAGTGTGACAACATTGGTATCACCTGCAAATCCCGCACCTTTTACCTTCAAATTATTTGCAACAATAACATCACAATTTTTACTCTCGAGCTTTTTTGCAGAATTTTCTATCAGATCACGGGTTTCCATTGAAAATCCGCAAATCACCTGGTTATCACGGCGTTTTTGTCCGATTTCCGCCAAAATATCCGGATTTCGCACAAGTGCAACACGCATATCATCGTCATGTTTTTTGATTTTATCATCCTGGCGCTGCGCCGGACGGTAATCGCCGACTGCGGCTGCTTTGATGACAAAATCCGACTGGGGCAGCGCATCCATGACTGCCTGCCGCATGTCACAGGCAGATGTAACCGGCACCATCCTGACATGGTCTACCGGTGGCAATGACACCGGACCGGAAATCAATGTTACCTCCGCACCGCGCATCTTTGCGCTTCGCGCGATGGCATAGCCCATTTTCCCAGTGGAATGATTGGACAAAAAACGAACGGGATCGAGCGCTTCCTGCGTCGGACCTGCTGTGACAGTCACATGCATCCCTGTCATATCCTTTTCCGTCAATGCATCCAAAATGGCCTGCTCAATGACTTCGACATCCGCCAGCTTGCCGCGACCGGTGTCTCCGCACGCCAGATGACCACTGACCGGCTCGACAAACAGACATCCACGCGCACGAAGCTGTGCAATGTTATCCTGTACCGCAGGATTTTCATACATCGCTGTATTCATTGCAGGCGCAAATAAAACAGGAGCGCGTGTTGCAAGCAACGTCGTCGAAAGCATATCATCTGCAATGCCATGCGCATATTTGCCCAAACAATTGGCTGTCGCCGGAACAACCGCGAATACATCCGCCGCTTTTGCCAACGCAATGTGCTCGACTTCCCACGGGAAATCCCGATCGAACTGATCGGTCACAGCGCGTGCGCCCGACAGTACCTCAAAGGTCAGCGGCTGGACAAATTCACATGCATGTTTTGTCATAATGACGTGAATTTTGATGTCCTTTTTTCTCAGCCGGCTCACCAGGTCACATGCTTTATAGGCGGCAATGCCTCCGGTAACGCCAAGCACTACGGTTTTGCCGGAAAAATCCATTTTTTACAGATCCTCCATCACAGGTTCTTCCTCTGTATCCTCGTCCAGAGAAATCATTTCATCCTTTTCGTCCAATAAGTCATCGTCCGACTCGCTCACATCCTGTAAATTCGCTACTGTCAACAAATCCTCTGCCTGCGGCTTGGGTCCCGGACGATATTCAATCTTATCATCACAAATTTCATCCAATGCAATTTTAATTGGCTTCTCGTCCAGCTTAATTTCGGAATTTTCTTCCTCTGCAGAGAGATCTCTTGCACGCTGTGCGGCAAGATTGACCAACAGATATCTGTTGTTGACTCTCTTCATCAGTTCCTGCATAGACGGCTTTAACATACTATTTTCGCTCCTTTTATTCTCATCGGCAGCAATCTCCTGCCTGCTCGTTTTAGTTTATTCTTACCCTTTGTGCGCGACAACTCTCTGCACGCAGAATAGACAACACATCATCTGTCGCCTGTTCGACAGTGTGATTGATGACAATATAATCGAAATCCTTTGCCAACATCAGCTCATGTGTTGCAGTCTCCAAACGGCGGCGCACCGCGTCGGCGTCCTCCGTCCCGCGCCCGGTCAAACGCCGTTCCAATTCGGCAAAACTGGGCGGCGCGATAAAAATACGCACAGCATCCGGACGCATTTGATGCACCTGCATTGCGCCCTGTACTTCAATTTCCAACATGACATCATGTCCTGCGTTTAACTGCTGGTCAACCGGAGCCGCCGGTGTTCCATAATAATTTCCACTGAACGCCGCATGCTCCAGAAATCCATTTTCTGCAATTTTCTGTTCAAATTGCTCCCGTGTCAGAAAGTAATATTGTACGCCATCCTGTTCGCCAGGGCGCGGCTGGCGCGTTGTGGCAGAAATGGACAGATATAATTCCTTGTGTTTGCGCACTTCCGCGAGAACCGTACCTTTGCCGACGCCAGACGGACCAGTCAGGACAAAAAGAATTCCCTGCTTACTCATCGTCAATCACCTCGTTCTCATTTTCGCGGTTTCCCGCTCTGCCGGAAATGGTCTCCGGCAAAATAGCAGACAACACCACATGGTCACTGTCCATGACAATGACAGCGCGTGTGCGCCTGCCATAGGATGCATCAATCAGCATATTGCGCTCACGCGCCTCCTGTACGATGCGTTTGATGGGCGCAGAATCCGGTGAGACAATCGCAATCACGCGGTCTGCGGAAATCATATTGCCAAACCCAATATTGATGAGTTTCATCCGAATGCGCCTCCAGTTATTCGATATTCTGGATCTGTTCGCGGATTTTCTCGATTTCCGACTTGATATCGACAACAATCTGAGCCAGTTTGATGTCATTGGCCTTCGAGCCGATGGTATTCGCCTCGCGGTTCATCTCCTGAACAAGAAAATCCAACTTGCGGCCGATGGGCTTTTCCTCTGCCGCCATGACCTCCATCTGATGCATATGGCTGCGCAGGCGGACGTTTTCCTCGGCAACTGCCGTGCGGTCAGCATAAATCGCCGCCTCTGCTAAAATGCGCTGCGGATCAATCGTCGTATCCGCAAGGACTTCATTCATGCGCGTGGTCAGCTTCGCACGGTATTCCTCCACCGCCTGTGGCGAACGCTGCTCTACTTCAGCGACCAGCTTAAGGATGGTCTGTGCATGGGACAGGATATCCTCTTTCATCTTGACACCCTCGCGCTCACGCATGGCACAGAAATCGGCGCCTGCGGCAGACAATACTTCTAAAACATCCTTTGTCAGCTCGTCCGCATCCGCCTCCTGCTTTTCAGCAGAGAAAATATCAGGCAGGCGTGCCAGACGCATGACGCTGATATCATCGGTCAGACCGTATTGATCGCGCATCTCATGCAGGGCATCGAGATAGCCCTGTAAAATTTTGTGATTGAGTGAAATGCGCACATCGCCCGACGCACCGGAATCGATAGAAATAAACACATCCACCTTGCCGCGTGCGATGAGCGCGGCAACAGACGTCTTCGCCGCCTCTTCCAGAAAACCGTAAATACGCGGCGCCTTGACATTGACATCGAGATATCGATGGTTGACGGAACGAAGCTCTACCGTAATATCGCGCTCATGCAACGTCTGGCAGGCCCTGCCGTATCCTGTCATGCTTCTCAAGGAAATTCCTCCCATATTCAGAAATTCAAAAAATCCCTTTTGCTCTCTATCTCACTCTCAAAAGGGGTTTCCGTATTATTGTAACAGCCCGCATCACTTTTGTTCAAGTGAAACGGGCTATTTTCTTACACTATGTACAACATATTCTTTTATTCACATATACAAATTGTGAATTTTTCCCAATACCCAGTCAGATATGCAGCCGTTGGAACAGATAAACGATTAGCTTTGAGAACACGATATCATAAGCGGCAAACGCAAGGAGCACCGCCGGAAGAAACAGCCAGATATTTTCCGCCAATACAACCGGAATCAACGCGAGTACGCTGTCAGCAAATACAAACAACAGTGCAGAAATACCGCCGCAGAACGCCAATTTGAGCACCCATTCCAGCGGAAGATTGTGCAGGCGTTCGATCAGGTTTTTCACCAGCGTATATGGACCGAAAAACGTTGCATACAACAATACAATTTCCTTGGCAGGCACGATCCATGCCGATACAATGGCTGTCGCAATCACCGTTATCAGACCATACGTCAGGCTCCCCTGTACGATCGTCAATGCTGCCACAACACTGGCGATTGCCGTAAGCCCAATCCGCATGCCGGGTATCATCGACGCCATCATCAGGAACAGAACGCCCAGCGCGGTCATCATCGCACAGAAAGTCAGGGTTTTTGTCTTGCTATTCATGGCTTGTCACACATCCTTACTATCTTTACCAATTTCATTCACCGCGTTTTGTATCCGCTCCTATACCACGCGCTTGTGAAAAAGGACTGCCATAGGCAATCCTCTCCTCATCAGAAACCTCCGCCGCAACAGTTACACAGGCAGTTCAAACATAACATCTGTGTGCAACAATCCAACGCGTCATTCTGCTGCATCGGACGATACCCGCCATAGGCAGAATTATTGCTGAGCATGTTTTGCATGCGACGATATTCCATGTTATTCGGCGCCATCGTACACGCCTGATTGATCTCCTGCATGGCTTCGTCAAACCAGCCCTTGCGATAACACACAGCGGAGCGCAGATAATGCCATTCGGCATCGCGCTGTGAGATACGCGAGAGCAATTCTTCCGCCATGCCGATATTGCCGACATTGATCGCGTTGCGCACCTGATTGTAAATACTGGCGTTTGTACCGCTGTAGCCGCCATAGCTCCCGCTGTAGCCGCCCTGATGATTATGCCCCTGCCCGTTGGAAGAAGCCCCTCCATTTTGACGCTGTTTCATTATGACATCATAGGCGTCATTGATCTCCTGCATTTTTTCTTTTGCAAGATCTGCGAGTGGATTGTCAACATAATTGTCAGGGTGATATTTGCGCGCGAGGTCACGATATGCCCGTTTGACCTCATCATCCGAAGCCGATGGCGAAACGCCAAGTACTTTATAAGGATCCATGCCTGTTCTTTCCTCCGTAATTTGTAAACGTGCCATTGAGCACCTGCCGGGTTACCTCCGGCAAGCCCTGGCACAATATATTCTCTATTATCCCCGCGTCCCTGTACGGACGCAGCAAAACATATGCGTGATAAGACGCTGCCAATGATTGCAGCAATGTATGATTCATGTCCTCTTTGACCGGTTCAATCGACGGTTGTGTGAGCCGCCAGCGCAAAATCACCGGATTATAGCTGCCGGATGCAAAATCCTGCGCCACATCGTCGCAGGCGTCGATCAAATAAATCCACCGTCCGGTATGATAGAACATCTCCTCCAGAACACGGCTGTCCGTGCTGTACTCTGCCACAGCCGCACGTAGAATACGCGCGAATGCGTCGGCCGGACGGGCAAGAGAGGCAACCTTTTGGCGTTCCAACTGCTCCAATTCATCGAGACACACACGTGTGCATGCATCAAAATCGGGCAGATCACGCGCTGCCTTTCGATAGCCTCGCCTCAATAGAAATTGCAGGGTACGTGCACCAAACCGTTTGAACCCGCGCTCGTCATGGGCGGTATCCTCCAGTTTGTGCCACGCCAGAATGACGCTCACAGCCGCTGCACGGCGCATACCATCGCTCTCTGCTGCACAAGTGCGGCGCCGAAAGGGATGCATGATGCACCGTTTTTTACAACTTTTTCCATCTTCCTCCAGCGCACACAGCACCAGTGCCAGATAGGTGCAGTCATAACTATGCAAAACGGTTTGCAGCAACCCATAACGGCTGCGTATTGTATGGCAAAGCCCGCAGTAAACGCTCTGGAAGCGTTCCCATTCACGAACCTTCAATTCACCGCGCAGCGGGCGGACAAATCCGAACATGCTTCACCTCACTGATACATTTTACTGTATCTTTCTAAAGAATACAAGGCTGACACAAGCGTCAGCCCTGAAAGTTTACAATTTTGAAATAGTATATACCGGCGCTTTATTTTTTTGCCGGTCATTGACTTTCTTTGCGCCAAAGATGCCTCCAAAGAAGCCTATACCGCCCCAAAGTTCCGGAATGGGAAGCGAAAACGCAGCGGCAATGCCATAAAGGACAAAAAACAATACAATCGGAACAACATAGAGCACAGCCGCCAGACCGAGCACTTGCTTCGAACTGCCTGTAATCATAACCGCTTCGCCGACCTCCGCGCCAACTGAATTGTCTGCAATCACCACAATCGGCTTAGAGACAATTTCTCCGCAGCCGCCGCAATTGGAACAGTCATGACCGCAAGCTGTCTGCCGTTTTACTTCTAATTCTGCCTGATTGCCGGGCAACAGGCGCTTCACAACAGCAATCTGCTGCATATTTATTCTCTCCTTTCTTCGAGAGGACGGAAATTCTTTAAAATTTCCTGTGCGCAACCAATGCCATCCACCGCTGCGCTCAGGATACCACCCGCATATCCTGCACCTTCGCCGCACGGTATTAACCCGGAAATCTGTCTGCTGTGGCGATTTTCCAACCGTGTCATACGCACGGGCGAACTTGTGCGCGTTTCCGGACCGGTGAGCAACGCATCTGCTGCATCAAAACCGCGAATTTTTCTGCCGAATACACGAAGCCCATTTTGCATCTGCTGTACGACAAAACCCGGTAAAATGCCCTCCAATGTGCCGTATTGTACGCCGCGCGGATAAGTCGGATGCACCTTCCCCTCATGACGGCTTGCCACGCCATCCAAAAAATCGCCCACCCGTTGGCATGGCGCCCGATAACTTCCAGTCACCCGGAATGCCTGCCGCTCGATTTGACGCTGGAATGCAACGCCGCTCAGTGCATCTGCCGTCGGGAAATCCAACGGATCAACCGATACGACAATCGCAGCATTGGCATTGCGCCCATCACGGGCATGATAACTCATCCCATTGGTCACAATGGAATCCGGTTCACTCTGCGCCGCAACAACCTGTCCGCCTGGGCACATGCAAAAGGAATAACACGCGCGTCCGTTTTCCCGATGCGACAATGTATATTCTGCCGGTGGCAATGCCGGATGTCCCGCCAGTCTGCCGAACAGACTGCGGTCAATATCTCGCTGTAAATGCTCAATCCGCGCGCCAACAGAAAACGGTTTTGGCTCAAAATATACGCCCTGTGCGTGCAACTGTTCAAACGTATCGCGCGCACTGTGCCCGATTGCGAGAATCAGACGCTCACATGGGATTTGCTGTCCATCGACAACGGCCGCTGTCAGTGCGCCGTCGCGCTGAACAATACCGGTGAGCGTACAGCCAAAGTGCACCGTGCCGCCCATACGGATGATATCCTCACGCATTCGATAGACAACCTGTTTGAGAATATCCGTACCGATGTGCGGCTTTGCCCGGTATAGAATTTCGTCCGGCGCACCGTGCGCGACGAATGTGTGCAATACAAATTCACTCAACGGATCGTTGATGCGGGAGGTCAGTTTACCGTCAGAATATGCACCTGCACCACCCTCACCAAACTGGATGTTGCTGTGCGGGTCAAACGCACCGCCTGTGGCAAACACTTCCACTGCGCGGTCACGGCTGTCAATCGCCTGTCCACGCTCAATGACAAGCGGTCGGTAACCGTTTTTCGCCAGCACATAGGCTGCAAACAGTCCGCCCGGACCAAATCCCACGACAATGGGGCGGTGTTCCAGCCGCGCTGTACCAGTGGCAACAGGCTGCTGTACGGTTTTTTTTAACCGCACATCCGGCTTGTTCAGGTCCTGTACGACAGCAGTTTCTGTCTCTGTACTGTCCAGCTCCAACAGTACGGACAAAACGCGTGTGATGCGCCCGCGCCGTGCATCAATGGAAGCACGGTAAATATGCGCACTGCGCACTGCACTGTCGGGCAACGCGCATTTTTTCCGTGCCGCCGCAAAGGCGTCCTGCTCAGATGCTTCCAGCGAAAGGCGGATATTGCCAACTAAAATACTCATGATGATTCCCGTGTAATGCGCACCGTGACACTGTACGTACCGATGACCGTCGAACCATCCGGGCTGCTGATCGTAGCGCCGATGGTATGCTGTCCGTCAGATAGATCCTGAGACGCGATTTCCGCCACCGCACTGATATCTTCGACGTCAATGGAATCGAGCAGCCTCTGTGAACCGCTTAACACAACTTCTAACGATTGTGTCTCCAGGACAACCTCTGCGGTATCGTCCGGTTTGATGTCATTGAGACTGATATCTGTGATGGTAAAACTCTTTGTCGCGGCATCATTGATAGAAATTGTGACAGTCGCCGACGTGGGTTGTCCCGCATTCAAAGAAACGCCTGTCGGCACGCTGATATCAAATTCATAGGTGTCGCCATTTTCCGCCGTATTGACGTTGATTGCCCCCAATGGGATCGAATCGACGCCCTCCACCGTCGCCGGATCACCGATAATTTCCACTTCCTTTGGGGAAATCGTCGCCGTCACGTCATTGCTTGCGTCTTCAGGCGAGAACGTAACACTGAGCGGAACTGTTTTGACTTGTTTGACAGGGATAGTCACTGTGATGCTGGCGACACTGCGTGAAATATTATTGCTATCAACCGCATCGCCATTATCATCCACCAACTGATAGGAATAGTTATCCGTCAATGTTTGCGTGAGGTCTTTGGTATTGATATGAACCACAGCGGAAGAAATTTTGTCCAGTTCTGTCTCGGGACCGGTGATCTCCACAGAATCCGTGGACAGCGACGCCTCTTCAAACACATAACCGCTCGGTGCATCGTTGGAATATTGAACGATAACCGGAACAGTCTTGGATTCCATGCGGTCAACAATAACGGTAATGGTTTCCGGTGTGCGTCCCACACAGGTCATACCGCTCTCCGGCAAAATGACATGATATGGAATTTCATATGTGCCCGGCGCAGTAATGGTGTCGGACAAATCTGCTTTCACCTTGATCTGAGACGCAGTCAATGTAGCAAGGCGGCTGCTCGAACCAGACACTTTGACGTCAACTGTGGCATCCGCGCCGCTGATGAGTTTCAAGTTATATGAATTATCCAAATCATCCACACCGGTCAACTGTACTGAAATATTCTTATATTCCAATGTTCTGGTCGGATTTTCGATGCTCATAAAATAGCTCCAGAGTATGACTGCCGCAATAACAGAGAGCAACTTTGTAAAAACGTCATGCTTTGCAATCCAGTTTCTCATCGTTTTTTCCCTCCGAAGCCCTGGATTCTATCCATAATTTTCGTAAGCATTGTCATTTCTTTCTGTTCTTCTTCCTGCTCCTCCTTAATCAGCAGCTCTGTACGCAGGATCTCATCCAACTGCTCCGGCACAAGATGACGCTGAAGTTTTCCGTCAATGGCAATAGAAATCGAACCCGTTTCCTCCGACACAACCAGGCTGATTGAATCGGCATTTTCACTCATGCCAACCGCTGCGCGGTGACGCGTGCCCAATTCCTTTGCAAGATTTGGATTTGGAGACAGTGGAAGCACACAACCTGCGGCGTGTACCCGCCCGCCACGGATAATCATGGCGCCATCATGCAGCGGTGCACCTTCATAGAAAATATTGCGCACCAGCTCGTCCTTAACATCCGCATTCACAATCGTACCCGTGCGGATAATATCCTCCAGACTTTCCTTCCGCTCAAAGATAATCAATGCGCCAGTACGCGACCATGACATTTCCGAACAGGCATGTACAATCTCAAGAATTGCCTTTTCCTCGACTGGGATCGTATCGTTGCGCAGCATGAGCAAAGACAGCTTACTCTTGCCGACGCGCTCCAGCACACGCCGCAGCTCCGGCTGGAACACAATGGCAACGACCAAAATACCCCAAGTCAACACGGTTTGGAACAGATAATTGACCATTGTCAGTTGAAGGATGTTGGAAATCCACATGGCGACGATCAGGACGATGACGCCGCGGATAATGCGGGCGGAACTCGTTTCCCGCACCAGTTTTACCACCTGGTAAATAAGAAACGAGACCACCGCAATATCGATCATATCGGAAACCGTAATTGATTTTAAGTTTTGCCACAACATGAAAACAGAATCCATAAATCAGTTGATTCTCCCAATTCCTACACAAAAATGCAGGTTTCTTTATTAAAGATATGCATGAAATAACTCATACGCATTTTTATTGTACCACAACTCCGACATGGTGTGAATAGCCTACTCCAAATTTTGCGTCGATTCTTTTCCGCTTATCCCGGCAACCCGACTTGCAAATCGTCTCATCTGACGCTCTGTCTGAAACCAACCGGGCGAAATTCGCACGGTTCCTGTGCGTGCTGTTCCCGCTGTCTGGTGCGCGAGCGGTGCACAATGCAGTCCTGCACGGACACAGATGTTATATTCTGCGAGCCGCTGCGCAACCGTTTCCACCGGAAGCTGTCGGCTCCAAAATGACAGAACACCGGTTTGCCGATTCATATCGGGTGAAACATACAGTACAATACCAGGAATTTCGCGCAGTTCTTCTGCGGCAATGTGACTCAATGCGCGTTCATGTTGTAAAATCTCTTGCTCTCCGATCCGCTGTATGAATTTCATGCCTTCAAACAATCCTGCGATACCCGCAATGTTCTGCGTCCCACTTTCCAGACGGTCAGGCAGGAAATCCGGCATTTCCGTCTGTTCCGACCGACTGCCTGTTCCGCCGGGCAGCAACGGATATGGCATACGTTCGGACAGCCACAGCAACAGCCCTGTCCCCGGCGGTCCATATAGCCCTTTATGTCCGGGCATACATACCGCCGCAAGGCTGTGCAGTTTTGATACATCGATGGGAAGTACACCTGCTGACTGTGATGCATCTAAAATCAGCGGAATACCCGCCTCTGTCAGCAAACAATCGAGTGGTTCCAATGGCTGGATATATCCGAATACATTGGAAACATGACACAATACAAAACAGTCTGCACCGTCATCAATCGCCTTTTTTGCCGATGCAAGCAGCATGTCGTCATTCCACAGCTCACCCTGTAAAATTGTCAACCGTTTGTTGCCCTGTTTGACAATATCGACAATGGGACGCAGCACAGCATTGTGTTCAAACGGCGAAAGAACAAAATGCTTGCACGTCTGCATGGAATACAATGCAAGGCACAAGGCATGTGTTGCATTACAAGTAAAAATCACACGACGTGGGTCATCCAACCCAAACAATTGCGCCGCCAGCATACGCGTGTCATACAATATTTCCGCACCCGTCATCGCCGGGAAATGAGCGCTGCGTCCTGCACCCGCCGCATGCCCCATCGCCCAGCGCATCGCATTGCCGACAGACGGCGGTTTTTTCAGCGTTGTCGCTGCGTTGTCCAGATAAATCATCCGCCATCCTCCCAGCGCCAGACGTCAGGCGGTATATCTGCCAAACAATCTGCCGCCCGTTCAGATGCCAGCGTTTCTATTTCAAGCCCCCAGGAACAGGAATGCACATTCGGCGAACGCGGCGGGCGCGCAAGTCTTGCGTCAATGCCGCATGCGGACAGCTTCCGCGAAAGAATCACCGCCTCGCTCTGGGAGCGGCACAGAATCATTCGACTCTGTTTCATCCTACGCACCTCCGAAATTCTTTCTCTTTATACTAGTATAAGATACAGCCACCTGTTTTGTGCCTGTCCGCTGTGCCGCTATTTTCTATATCCGATTGTCCTTGCAAACCATACAGCTTTGTGCTATCGTTAAATATGAATAAACTTATGATTATATGAGGTGACACATATCTATGTTAACCAGTTCTTTCCTCCGCCTGCGCACCGAAGCGATGACAATTCTCAGCGGTCTGCGCAACACGGATGTTTTTTCTGTCTATGCGGATACGCTATCTGCGCTGGATGATTGCCCAGCAGCATTTTGCCGCAGCTATGCACGTCTATGTCAGTTCCACTATACCCACGGCGATCTCGGCAAATTGTTTGCACGTGAAATTCACTATGATACCAATGTGTTGACACAAAATACTGACAAGCCTGTTTGCAATGATGTGCGTGCTGCCGCAGATTTCGACCTGTACACAATCAATACGCTTATTTCCCTCTCAGGTTCAGATTTTCTGGATTTTGCCCGCCAAATTTACCGCAACTGTACCGATCTATTTGACGCCCTGCCAGGATTCCCCGCAGGTACGCCTCTGCCGTTCGGCAATTGCAACGGTTTACTTCAAATGTATCGCAAAAAAGGTTCCGGATATTTCGCCCGAGCCAATGCCTTCACTGTCCGGGACGGCATGCCGCAGCCGATTTCAAATCCCGATCCGGTTCGTCTGTCCGATCTCAAAGGCTATGCTGTCCAGAAAAAAGCCATCCGCGACAACACATTGTCATTGCTCGCAGGCAAAAACGCCAACAACATTTTGCTCTATGGCGACAAGGGCTGTGGTAAATCGTCAACAGTAAAGGCAATTGCCAATGAATACGCTGATCGCGGCTTGAAAATTATAGAACTGCCGCTGGATCAAATCAAGCAGTTCCCAGTGATTTGCTCTATGATTGAACACAGCCCGTTTACGTTTATCCTGTTCCTTGACGACTTGTCATTCAGTACCGAGGACGAACGTTTTGTCGCTCTCAAAGCATTTATTGAAGGCGGTGTGTCCGGCAAACCACACAATATGGCCATTTATGCGACGTCCAACCGTCGTCATATCATCCGCGAGAGCTTTTCTGACCGCAATGGCGATGATGTCCATGTACGCGATGCCTTGCAATCCGCTTCCTCCTTGTCCGACCGCTTCGGCATTGAAATTACATTCTCCAATCCGGTCAAAAATGAATATCTCTATATTGTTGACCGTCTCGCCGAAGACTATGGTCTGGATATCCCGGAGGAGCGTCTCCATCTGCTGGCAGAACGCTTTGCCATCCGCAGAAATGGTCGTTCTCCCCGCACGGCACGTCAGTTCATCACACATCAACTTGCACTGGAAAACGGTGAACAGCAAGTCGATTGTGAAGATGAAATCTGATCGTTTTTTTCCACAAAAATACCGAAGCCATCTATCCGGCTTCGGTATTTTGCTGTTTTCACATACAATACGTTACCACTTGTTGAAGCTGCAAATGTCTTCCATCGGCTTGCGCACCTTTGCACGCGGCTTTTTGTCCTCTGCACTGTAACCAACAGCGAGAACCATACGAACTTCATGTCCCTCAGGTATGCCAAAAGATTGTTCCATCTTTGCCTGATCGCACATACCCAGTATACAAGTTCCCAGACCCAGTTCCATCGCCTCATAGCACATGTTCATAGCTGCCATGCCGATATCGCCCTGTGCAAAGCGCTGCGTGTCGCCATAGTATTCTTTTACCATCGGCATGACCTTTGCAGGCTGCTCAACCAAGGCAATAAATGCCGGCACACGGTCGCGCCATGGGCATCCAGTTGCACCGCCCTTGACAACCAGCGCATCGCACATCTTTTCTTTTGCCTCCGGCTCATCGATGATGATAAACTTCCACGGCTGTGCATTGCAGCCGCTCGGGGACAGACGACCCGCTTCGGCAATTTTCAACAACTGTTCCCTCGAAACCGGCTTGTCCTGATAGGCGCGACAACTCTCACGCGCCTGCAATACCTGCATAAAATCCATAGGATATACCTCCTGATTGTGTTCTTTGCTTCATTATAGCAAACCATACAAACTATGGCAAGCAAAGAAAACCACCCGCCATGTTATGACCATGACGGGCAGTACAGAAATATGGGATGAATTTTCGTTTTTATGCGTCAACCAGCTCAATGGAATACGTCATGCTGCCAGTATAGGTAACGCCCTTTTTGATAGAAGAAGATCCCTCCAAAACCGGCTTAACCGTAAAGGTTTCCGTGCCGTTTTCTGTAAACGAAGCGACTTCCTTACCGACTGCAACAATGTCCTGACCTGCATTGGACTCAATGACAGAACCGTCATCCATGATAAACTGATAACGCAAAGACGCATTGCCGCCGCTTTCCGTCTTTCCTTCCAGTACCATCTGGTCACGATATGCACTCGTTCCGGCAATTGTCACCGAAACCTTTTGTCCATCCAGATAAGCAACATCCTCTGCTGTAATGCTCATCTCTGTGCCCTCCTGGGTCAGGGTAACACTATCCGGGATAGACACGGTGTAAGTCGGATCATTTTTGTACTCAAATGTAAAATCAGTGGATGCTTCCGTCGCCAATGACTGCATGGATACGCCAGCACACATTGCGCACGCCATTGCCAGCGCACCGATTTTTTTCATCCTTTTCATTTGTTTTCCTCCTGTTGCAATTTGAGAAAGATTGTATTACTTCAACACCTCATCGGTGATGAATTCTTTTATCCCACCTGTAAATCGCACTTTACGACGGCATTGTTGAGCGCCATTTCAGTCTCCAAATCATAGGTAGAAATTGTAATATACAGTGTATGTTCGCCAGCCTGCGGCGCTTCCGAAAGTTTGACCTCAGAGATTGCCTTGCCCGGTTCGACGTATCCGGATTCATATAACACCGTATCGTCGTCAATGGACAGGGAAAATACAAAATAACAGGTATTTTCTTTGGGATTGTACAATGTAATCGACTGTTCCCTACTGCCAGACGCAAAGTAAATTGTCCCATATCCCGGGATTTTAATACCGGATGTATCATCCTGTGGCGTTACGCCAGAAGCATCCCATTCCTCCGCATTTTCATCCAATTGATAGGACATACCGGCATTGTTGTTCTCCTCTTGCGTATGAAAAACATGCCATAGAATACCGATTGCCAACGCCAGCCCAACTGTAATGATGATACCAAGGACAATATATTTTGACTTTTTCAAATTTTTACGCACCTCATCCTATTTGCCTTTTTCAATTTTATTATACAAATTCGTATGTAAAATTATCTACCAAGTAATGGCAAAGCCTATGTAAAGTGCATAAAAAAAGACCGGCATTTTGCCGATCTTTTCTGTTGCTCAATTCAGAAATTCCTGTGCTGCCGCATCATATGCCCAGTGCGTATTGGCATCAAAACATACCATCGTCACGCACTCCATATCCGGGTGCTCATCGAGAAAATCCAGGATCGTGCGTACTGCGATGCGCGCCGCCTGTTCCAATGGAAAACGATACACACCCGTACTGATCGACGGAAATGCCACTGTGCGGCACCCATTTTCCCAGGCGACAGTCAAGCTGTTTCGATAGCTGTTTTCCAATAGCTGCGCTTCTCCGTTATGCCCACCGCGCCAAATCGGTCCCGGCGTATGTATGACATACTTTGCAGGCAGCCGATAGCCACGTGTGATCTTTGCCTCGCCGGTTTGGCAACCGTGAAGGGTACGGCATTCCGCCAACAGTTCTGGTCCCGCAGCTCGATGGATGGCGCCGTCTACACCTCCGCCGCCCAGAAGGGATGTGTTCGCCGCATTGACAATCGCATCGACGGCATACGTGGTAATATCTCCCTGTTCAATAAAAAACCGCTGTTTCATATTGTCCTCCTGTCAGTGATTGGTCGATCTGGAAAGCTGTGCTGTGTCCCTTATTTTACCATAAGCAGCACCATCCTGTCAGCAAATTCTGTCAAAGAGCATAAAACCGATGCAGAACTTGCCCGCACCGGTTTTATTTCTTTGCATTTATTTTGCAGCGGACAACATCAATTTGATGCGGTTCTCCTGATTGATGCGGGATGCACCTGGATCATAATCAACACTGACAATGTTTGCCTGCGGATACGCCGCGCGGATCTTGCGGATCATGCCCTTGCCTGCGATATGGTTCGGCAAACAGCCGAACGGCTGGGTTAGGACGATATTGGGTACTCCTTCTTCGATCAACTCGACCATTTCGGCAGGCAACAGCCACCCCTCGCCCATCTTCACGCCCGGGCTGATGATCTTCTGCGACAGTTTGCGTACCCTGTCAAATTCCATAGGCGGTCGGAAATGCCCGTCGCGCTGAATGACGCGGATCATATCTTTCTGCTTATCCAACAGGAAACGGTATACCATCTGCATTACAGCCGCATTGCTCGCATTGCGCCCGTATAGATTGAAGTCGATGATGCCGTTATAGATACAATACAGGCAGAAATCCAACAGTCCCGGCAATACCGGTTCTGTACCCTCACTCAACAGGAACTTTTCCAAATTATTGTTTCCAAGCGGCGAAAATTTGACATAGATCTCACCGACAATACCAACTTTTTTCTTCGAGCCAAAATCTTTCAGCTCAATCTGTGCAAAGCGCTTACATACGAGGAAATACAGCATCTTTACCTGTTTGTAGCGGATAAATTTATCTCCCGCGAAATCGCGCGAAATTTTGCGCACCAGATCGTCAACCGCCTTGTCGCAATCCCCTTTGTGCACCTCATAGGGGCGGCACTGGTTATGGATCTGCATGATAAAATCTCCCAGTAATACGCCATATGCTACTTGGATCAGCGCCTTTGGCGTCAACTTGAAGCCTGGATTTGTATCTTTCTCCAGACCGGAAAAATTGACGGAAATAACCGGGATATAACCAAATCCACTCTTAATGAGCGCTTTTCGCAACAGATGGATATAATTGGAGGCTCGACAACCGCCGCCGGTCTGTGTCAGCATCAAAGCAACCTTGTGGGTGTCATATTTGCCCGATTCCAGCGCATCGATGAACTGCCCAATGACAAGGAGCGCCGGATAACAGGTGTCATTATGTACGTTTTTGAGTCCGCATTCTGCGATATTTGGTCCCTCTGTCTCCAGCACTTCCATGTGATAACCATAGTTTTCCATGATTGCGGTAACCAATTTAAACTGAACCGGCAACATGTTCGGTATCAGGATAGTATAATCCTTTTTCATTTCCTCCGTAAACGGAACATACGGTAGTTTACGATCTTCCGGCATTCTTTCTCCCCTCCTCTACGGCTGCAATCATACTGCGGATGCGGATTTTTGCCGCACCGAGATTGTTAATTTCATCAATTTTTAACTGTGTATAGATTTTTCCGCCATCTTCTGTAATGGCACGCATTTCATCTGTCGTAATCGCATCAATGCCACAGCCGAATGAAACCAATTGAATCAACTGTGCGTTGGGTCTGTGTACTGCCCAATTTGCCGCGGCATACATACGGGAATGATAGGTCCACTGATTGAGGACATTGACAACCGGCATATCACTCTGTGGCGCAACAGCATCTTCCGATACAATAACCATGCCGTAAGACTGTATCAGGCGGTCAATGCCATGGTTGATCTCCGGATCAATATGATAAGGACGACCTGCAAGCACTGCAATATCCAATCCATGCTCATCTGCATAAGCAATGGCCTTTTTGCCCTCTGCGGCGATGTCCGCATAATAACGGTCCAACTCCGCATACGCCGCAAGCGCTGCTTCTTTTACCATACGCTTGTTGATGTGCTTATATTTTTTGGAGAACAACGCACTGGCAGATTTGATGAAATCCTTTTGCCGTCCCAATTCATAATATGGCATCATGAAATCTACGCCCTTGAGATGGTTCATATTGGCAATCAACAGCTCCGGATAATAGGCAACAACCGGACAGTTATAACAGTTATCTGTGCGATGTTCATCCAGATTGTATGTCATGCACGGATAGAAAATCGCATCAATCCCCTTACTCAGCAGGTTTTCAATATGTCCATGCATCAACTTGGCCGGATAACAAACGGTATCTGACGGGATGGAATTTTGTCCCTGTGCATACATCGCGCGTGTGGACACGTCTGACAGCACAACCTCAAACCCCAGTTTTGTGAGAAAAGTATGCCAAAACGGCAGCAATTCAAACATATTCAAGCCGAATGGGATGCCAATGCGCGCAACGCCCGGTTTGCTCTTTTCACAGTACTCCAACAAACGATTGAGTTTGTATTCATATAGATTTGGCAACTTGAGTTTGTCTCCGCCCCCCAGCGGACGCTCACAGCGATTGCCAGAAATAAATTTACGTCCGCCCGGAAACATGGATATTGTCAGCGAACAGTGATTGGTACACAGACCGCATTTGACAATATTGGTCTTATGTGAAAAATGCTCCAATTCGTCGCGGGAAATCAGCGTGGATGCTTCACCACCATTGGCTTTTGCATGCAGCGCCGCACCGTATGCACCCATCAACCCGGAAATTGCCGGACGGGTGACATTTCGTCCGATTTCCATCTCAAAGGAACGCAAAATCGCATCATTGAGAAATGTACCGCCCTGCACCACGATATGTTTTCCCAAATCATCGGGCGAATGCGCACGAATGACCTTATACAATGCATTTTTGACGACACTCACCGACAAACCGGCAGAAATTGCGTCAATACCTGCACCATCTTTTTGTGCCTGTTTGACGGACGAATTCATAAAAACTGTACAACGTGAACCGAGGTCAATCGGATGCTCTGCAAACAGACCCAAATGGCAAAATTCTTCGATGCTGTATCCCATCGAACGCGCAAATGTCTCAATAAATGAACCGCAGCCGGAAGAACATGCCTCATTCAGAGAAATATTGTC
This sequence comes from uncultured Butyricicoccus sp., assembly GCA_944384655.1. Taxonomy (GTDB): domain Bacteria; phylum Bacillota; class Clostridia; order Oscillospirales; family Butyricicoccaceae; genus Butyricicoccus_A. The sequence continues at coordinate 23,722 of CALWUF010000001.1, forward strand.
GATACAATTGTTTGCAATTTTAAAACACTTGATATCCTGACCGCCGATATCAATGATGAAATCGACATCCGGCTCAAAATGACGTGCTGCCCTGAAGTGTGCCATCGTCTCAACGAGACCAAAATCTACACCGAATGCATTGAGAATCAGCGCCTCACCGTAGCCCGTGACCGCAGAGCCGACAATCTGAATGCGGTCGCCACACAGATCATATAACTTCAACAACTGTTCCCGTACGACATCAACCGGATTACCTTTGTTTGGACTGTAATAATTGTATAACATCTGACAGTCCTCACCGATGAGGACAAGTTTGGTGGTGGTAGAACCACAATCAATGCCAAGATATGCCTTACCGCTATATACAGTTACGTTCTCGCGCATAATGTCACTGCAATTGTGGCGATGACGGAATTCTGCATATGCCTGTTCATCCCGGAACAATGGATCCAATGTCGCGGTTTTTATCGGCTCACCCGCGGTCTTTTCCAATGTATCCAGCAGTTCATCATAGGTGTAGATACGCCCATTGGTGTCCTTTGCATAACATGCCGCACCCGCCGCAATGGCATATGGCGCAATTTTCGGAAAATGTGCATGTTCATCCGATAATTGCAGCGTTTCCTGGAAGCGTTTTTGCAGACCTTTAAAAAAGAACAGCGGTCCACCAAGGAACAGCACATCACCCTCAATTTCACGTCCCTGTGCCAATCCGGTCAGTGTCTGGTTGACAACTGCCTGAAAGATCGACGCTGCCACGTCTTCTTTGCGTGCGCCCTCATTGAGCAATGGCTGGATATCACTCTTGGCAAACACGCCACAACGCGAAGCAATTGTATAGATGCGCTCTGCATTCAGCGACAGACGATCCAATTCATCGGGTTGGACGTCGAGCAGGACTGCCATTTGGTCAATAAAAGCACCTGTACCACCGGCACAGGAGCCATTCATCCGTTCTTCCAACTGCCCAGTCAGGAAGACAATTTTCGCGTCTTCACCGCCGAGTTCAATCACAACGTCCGCCTTGGGCACAAATGTACCGACGCACTTGCGCGTTGCAAAGACTTCTTGAACAAAATCGACGCCGCTCGCTTTTGCCACGCCCAGACCGGCAGAACCGGTAATCGCCGCCCGGATGTCCGCATTGCCGATCACCTGTTTTGCATCGCGCAGCATTTCACACGCCTTCTCACGTACTTTGGAGAAATGACGCTCATATTTTTGATACAAAATTTCCAAACGACCGGTTTTCTGATTTTCCCCGGTCGCAACAAGTTTGACTGTAGTAGATCCGATGTCAATTCCTAAATACACATTCATACAATATCCTTTTCCAACTTCCGTCCTCCAACGGAACGGCAAATAAAACACTATAGAATACTATCGTCATTATCTTAGCGATTCCGAACGCAATAGTCAATAATTCTTCGAATTCTCGCGCTAAGATTTTGTTTTTTTTACAGAATTGAAACACTTTCCTACCCAATTTTTAAAAACGTACAACGGCGTCAACCATCAATGCGACATTCTCACTCATTCCAATCCGGGGATCGACCGTCTGCCTATTGCGCGATCGATCCCCGGATTGTTTCACAGTACATACCTGCATTCGATGAGCCGCCGACCAGTGATCAGAAAATCCCCGGAATCGCCCTTGCAATCAGCATACCTCCCGCAAAGGAGCATGCATTGGCAACAAACGCATACAACACAGCCTTTTTTCTGGATATCGCAGGCTGTCCCGCTTTGGGAAACAGCATGGCATAACAGATGGCCTCGATCACAAATACGACCACTTCAAACAGCAAATAATACGCCACAAATGCATAACTGCCCTGATGGTAATTGATCGCGTTGAGCAGCACATTCAAAATCACTTGTGTGATCACGTTAATACCGGTGATCCATATAAGCAGCTTTTTTCGACGGAAACCAAACAAAACAGCAATACCGATCTCCAGTGCAATTGTAAACAGGAGCCGGCAAAGAAGGGAAATGAACTCCCATGTGTATTCATAACTCGTATTGGCTACAAGCACTGCATCCGATTCAAGATTGTTCATATCTACCGTAAAATAGCTGTCAAAGGCATATCTCTCATAAATCCCACTGACAACAAACGTTTCTGTTTCCGGATAATACAGCAAAATTTTAAAGGTTTCAGGCGGATAATACGTCCAGTCCAGTTGATGTGTTTCAGAACATATCCACCACTCCTGCAGGAAGTAAAAGCCATCTGGATCTTCATAGGAAAGAAAGGCATTCCAAATCTGCTTATTTTCCTGCGAATACTCATACGGATTATCTTCTGTTGTGCCGTCCCAGGCGGATAAAGGACCGGTAGAGCTTGACTCTGACAAAAGCGTTCCATAACACAGCTCACTGCCCATATTTTCAAATGTAATACAGACGGACGGTTTGGGAGTTATGTCTGCTCTTGCCGTGACAGAAAATAACACAGCAACCAGCAAAACGCTGAACACAACGATACGCATTTGTTTTTTCATCACTCATCACTCCTTTTGATTTTTCCGATTGATCCTGCTCAACAGATTCCCGGCAAACGAGAATGCGTTCATCCAATAAAAACAGTATAAAGCACAACGGCATAAACAAATATTGCTGTTGCAATCATCAAAATAAAGCCACCCCTGTCTCTACTGTTTCTGTATTCAATACTTCTCAACAGGCACAGCGTAGCAATGGAGGTGAGCATCAGTGGATTGGTTATATCAAAGGGAAGAAGCTGAAATAACCCCAATGCCGCAAAGAAAATGGTCATAACAGATGCTATGATTTTGGCAGTTTTCACGAGCATATACCTCCTGCGTAAAACCCGGGTTTGTCATGGTATTTATATAAAAAGTATATCACAAGAACACAAACAAATCCACTTATTTCAAATAGAAAGCGCCCGGACAGCATTCAAACCGTCCGGGACGCTCACATAGGTCAATCATTCTTTACTTGGGCAGATAAACACGGATCTCCGTCCCGATGCCCAGCGTACTGTCCAACTCCACGCGTCCGACATGATATTCAACAACATGTTTGACAATAGAGAGCCCAAGACCTGTACCGCCAATTTGTTTGGAACGGCTTTTGTCCACACGATAAAAACGTTCAAACACGCGCATTTGCGACTCTTCCGGGATGCCAATGCCTGTGTCCTTGACTTTAATTTCAACTTCGCCATCGCCGTCGGACAATGTAACCCATACGTCGCCGTCCGGGCGGTTGTATTTAATGGCATTTTCACACAGGTTATAAATCATTTCACTGAGCATAGCTTCCGCACCGGAAATCAACGGCACAGAACCCTCTACATGTAAATGAACCTTCGCCTTGCGTGCAACCGGATCGAGCGATTCCAACACAGCCGCACACAGTTCATTCAGATTGACAGATTCCATTTCCTCCGCCTGTTGAGGAGATTCCTCAATGCGCGACAGGCGGATGATGTCTTCAATCAGCGCAATCAACCGCAGCGCTTCTTTATGGATGCTGCCGGAGAATGTGCGAATGTCATCCATGCTGGAAACCATTCCATTTTCCATCATCTCCGCATATCCGGAAATGGAAGTCAATGGCGTCTTCAGTTCATGCGATACATTGGCAGAAAATTCCCGACGGCTGCGCTCGGCCAATCGCTGCTGTGTCTCATCCAGTACAATAACAACAACGCCCTGTACTTCCGACAGACGGATCATTGGGCTGGCATAGACATGATAAATCCTTCCATACATGGAAAATACAGCGTCCCGGCTATTGCCCTCCAATGCAGCAGTCACACATTCATGCATTTCCCGCGTGCGATTGACAATCAAATAATTATGTCCCTGGAACTCATGCACATCTGCCTTGCGTCCAGTCAGCATATGGATGGCACTTGGATTGATAGACACAATATTTTTATCCTTGGATATCAGCAACAAACCTTCTCGCATACTGTTTGTGATGATACCGAGGGTCTCCCGTTCCTGTTCCAGTGTCGCCTTCTGATCGTTAATTTGTTGATCTTGTGCACGGATATGCGAGACAAACGGTGTTAATTCATCATATGTCGCCCCGTCCTCTTCTTGGTGATCCAGCGCCCGTGCCGCCCGTTCAACAGGACGAATCATCCACTTTGTCAACCGGTGTGACAAAAACAGTGCCAAACCGAACAGTCCAATCATAATGACAGTAATGCCTGGAATGGTACTCACAACCATGCTGTGAATGCTGGCATAACTGCGCGACAGACGCAGCACACAGCCATCTTGCAAACTGACTGCATAATAATAGGTAGAGGTTTGCATCGTCTCAGACTTGCGCACATCTTCACCTGTGCCATTTGCCATTGCCTCTTGAATTTCGGGCCGGTCGAGATGGTTTTCCATATGCTCGGCCGTGGCATCGGAATCATATAACACCGTGCCATCATGGGTGATGAGCGTCGCCCTCGTATTGTCCGGCAAATGTACAAGCATATCGATATATCCATCCTGTTCCATATACGTATAGGATGCACTGATGGTGTCGGTCAGATCGCGGATCATTTGCTCCGCCTGCCTCATGGAATACTGCATAGCAATTGTCAGCGTCAAAATACATGCACTGACAACACCGACCGCACTGAGCAACAGCAGTACCCAGTAAATTCTTTTTTTCATCTGTTTATTGAGTTGTTGTTTGTTATTACTCATTTTCCAATCTTATAGCCTACGCCGCGGACAGTTTGAATCATTGTGCCGTCATCGCCCAACTTTTTCCGCAATGTGTTGATGTGAATGTCTACCGTGCGGGTTGCACCACCATAATCAAACCCCCAAACCTGTTCCATAATCTGATCGCGCGTCAACACACGTCCCTGATTGCGCATGAGATCGCACAATAACTTGAATTCCTTGCGCGTCAACATGACCTCATTGCCGTCCACTGTGACGATATGACTTGCCTCATCCACATAGATATTTTGGTATTCAAATACACCGCTTCCTTCATCGGCAGCTTGCCTGTCAGATTCCACTGTGCGGCGGGCCACGGCGCGAATGCGTGACAACAATTCCAAAATACCAAATGGTTTTGCAACATAGTCATCCGCACCCATATCCAGTCCGCGTACTTTGTCCATTTCGGCAGCTTTTGCCGTCAACATGATAGCTGGAATGCGTGCGGTCTTCGGTGTTGCGCGCAGTTTCTTGAGAATTGAAAGCCCATCTTCTCCAGGCAGCATGATATCCAACAGTACGAGATCAGGCTCCCGTTCATCTACCGCCTGGAAAAAAGCTACGCTGTCAGAAAATCCTCTTGCCATATAGCCACTTCCATTCAATGCGTAGACTACCATTGTACGGATGCTTTCGTCATCTTCTACTACATAAACCGACAGATTTTCCATGGTTTCCTCCGTCTTTGAAAATTTCTTACTCTCATTTTTATTATAGCAGATTCCCTCTATTTTCAACGTAAAATGTATGTAAAGTATTGCGAGAAATGCGATCCCCGGACGCCATTTGCCAAGACGCCGGGGATTGTTGTCGCACATTCGATATTATAAAAACAGTTGAATTTCTGCTCTCCGGGTATATCCTTCTTCCAGCTCATGCTGATGGTACAAATAGCCCGCATCATCATAATATCGTGCCTGTTTGGGACATTTCTTGATACATGCGCCGCATTTAATGCAAATTCCTGTATACTTTCGCACATCCGTGCGGTCAATCGACCCCATTGGGCAAACCTCTGCACATACACCGCAATTGTCACAGATATCTTTTACCTTCGGTTTCACCTTGAGGATGTTGACCGGATTGCCCTGTCGGTCACGCGGTGTATAATACGGTCGAATCGGCGTTTGCCCATTCACAGAAACTGCCTGCTTCGGGACATCGTCCAGCGCACGCAATTTGGTTGCCAATGCACGCGCAAACTCCTCTGCGCACTGCAAATCCGCCGCATCCGGGCGCCCTGCCGCCAGCGTATAGGAAAACGAATGTTCCCCGACAAACGCCGCACCACCCACGGTGTGAAAACCAGACGCTTCCAAAAGATTGCGCAATTCAATCAACGCATCATCATAATTTCGATTGCCGAACAATACAATCGGAACGGCAAGGGCACCATTTCCCGTTACTTGCCCGTTCAAATAGGGTAACAACACATTCGGCACACGTCCTGCATACACCGGTGTGCCGACCAATGCCAATTCATCTGACGCGCATACCACGGTATGTGTACGCGCCATCGGCAGTGTGAAGTCATCCTCCTGTATGGCAACACCCAACTCTTGTGCCAACGTCTCACCGATACAACGCAATACCTTCTGTGTTGTACCCGTCGCACTGAAATAAATCAGTCGTATTCGCTGAATATTCATACCTTTCCCTCCACGATTTGTGATAGTTACAGTATATCATAAACAGTCGAATAACCCAATGATTTTCCGCTCATTTTGCGGCAGCATCCACAAACGCCTGGAAAATCTTCCGACTATCCGCATCCCGTTGCCATGAAAATTCCGGATGCCACTGTGTGGCAAGGAAAAATGGTTGTCTTCGGTCTTCAATTGCCTCAATCAGACCATCTGGCGCCCATGCACAAGCGGTCAGTACGGGGGACAGGTGGTGTATCCCCTGATGGTGATAACTGTTGACTTGTAATTTAGATTTCTCAAGAATACGATATAGCAGGCTGCCTTCATCAATTGTAACAGGATGCACTGCGCGGTCATAGGGCGGCGTCATATGATGCTCTATCCTGCTCGGCAGTTCATCGGGGATATGCTGATACAATGTACCGCCCAATGCCGCATTAAACAACTGTATGCCGCGGCAGATACCATAGGCTGGCTTGCGGCGTATACGGCACAGGCGCAGCAATTCCCATTCCATCTCATCACGTCTGCGGCAGATTTCTCCGCAGCTTTGTCGCATCGGCTGCCCATAACGCGCAGGATCGATATCCTGTCCACCGGTAAACAATACGCCGTGCACACGGTCAAGCAATTGCTGTAGCTTATCCCGGTCATGTGTCAATGGAAAAATCACAGGCAATCCGCCTGCCTGTACAATGCCTTCCATATAGCCGGGAAGCATCCAAAGGCTATTGCGTTGTTTATCATAAAGCGGTACAATGCCGATCATTGCCGGTCGATTCATACGTTGTTCCTCCTCAAAACAGCAAAAAAATAGAACGGATACCTTTGCATCCGCTCCATTGCTACATTTATTCTGTATTCAATTAAAATTCAATTTTCGACTGACTCATGCTCGCCACGCTGACTGCTACAATTGCCGTTCCCAGCATGGTAATCAGTGCGCCGAGAGAAAGGGTCGCAATGCTCAGACCTCTGTTCATCGTTGATCACCCCGCATTATCTGAAATCTTCTGTATTAGTATACCACAACTCTCCTAAAATTTCATTCTTTTTCTGAAAAATATCCAGAACAATATTTTTCAATGACTCGTAGGATGGCTTTTGATTCTTTTTTCACTCTTCCATCCTGACCTGCAATCCTTTGTACTTCATCCTCTGTCTTGGGCAGCTTGTGCACCAACAATTCCAACGTCCGGTCAGAAAACACGCCATGCGGTGGAATGCCATGCCGTGCCGCTGATTTTTGGCGATACTTGCGCAATGCACATGACAGCTCCGGTCGCTCAGACTGACTGGAGGCACGTGCCAGCCGTGCCTCCTTCTGTGAGACACGCACGCGCAGGGTCACTGTTTCCCCGTGAAACAGCACCCGTTTTGCCCCTACGCTCAACCGCAATCGAACATGCGGGTTTTCCTGCCGCACAAGATAACCGCAGCTTATCAGATGGCTGATGACTGCGGCAATGTCTTCCGGCTTCCTATCCCGCATAATGCCGTATGTGGACAGTTCATCATATCCGGCTGCACACATATCTGCGTCTGTACAACCGCGCAGAATGCGACAAATCATACCTGCATCGCACTGCTCCTTTGCGCGGTACACACAGGACAGGATTTTCTGTGCATCCACTGTAACGTCTTTTTCCACGCTGGACGCCTCACAATTGCCACATTGTCCACAGAAATCCGATGTTTCCTGTCCAAAATAGCGCAGGATATGCTGTCGCAGACACTGATCCGTGAACACATATCGCTTCATGTGTGCAAGCTGTTCCATCCTGTGCTTTTTGAGCCATTCCACTTCTTCATCGGTGAGCATCGGATTTTCCGGATCAAGACCGATCAAATATTCATGCAAGCCAATGTCCGCCTCATCGAACAGCAAGAGACAGTGCGCAGGTGCGCCATCCCGTCCAGCGCGTCCCGCTTCCTGATAGTAACTTTCAACGTCACGCGGCATGCCATAGTGCACGACAAAACGAACATCCGGCTTATCAATGCCCATGCCGAACGCATTGGTCGCCACAATGACCGGGACGTTGCCACTGACAAACTTCTGCTGCGCTGTCCGCCGCGCCAGCGATTCCATGCCTGCATGATATGCGATCGCCCGAATGCCGTTATCGCACAGATAACGCGCCATCTCTTCCGTTTTTTTGCGTGTCAGGCAATAGACAATACCGGATGCCCCGTGCTGTGTGTGAATAAACCGCACCAGCTGCGCTTCCCGGTCATAAACCCGCCGCACCTCATAATACAGGTTTGCGCGGTCAAAGCTGGTCACAAGCCGTTCCGGTCTGTTGAGACCGAGCGCCTGTACAATGTCCTCCCGTACCCGCGCTGTTGCCGTCGCGGTAAATGCAGAAATCACTGGCCGTTTTGACAGCCCCTGGATAAATTGTGGGATGCGCCGGTAACTTGGGCGGAAATCATGCCCCCATTGAGAAATGCAGTGTGCTTCGTCCACTGCGACCATACCAATCGGCAGGCAGTGGATCAACTGAACAAAATCCGGCTGCATCAGCCGCTCCGGTGCAACATAAATCAGCTTACAGCGTCCCTTGATCGCCTGTTGCATCGTCTGCCTGCGTTCCTCTGACGTCTGCGCGCTGTTGAACAGACAGGCGGAAATCCCTGCCCGGCACAATGCGGCTACCTGATCCTGCATCAGAGAAATGAGCGGTGAAACAACCAATGTCACTCCTGGCAAAAGCATGCCGGCGATCTGATAACAGATCGATTTTCCCGCGCCAGTCGGCATGACACCCAACACATCACGTCCTCCAAGCATCGCATCAATCAGCTTCTGTTGCCCTGGACGGAACGACGTATAGCCAAACGATTCCTGTAACAATCTGTGTTTTAAATCCATCTGTTTCCCGCCTTTTTCAGTTTCTATATATAAGTATGTCATATTTTCTGTTATCCTGCAAGTCACTGTAGGTTTGTCAATGATGTGTTACAGAGAGACAAAAGAAGAAAGGACCTGTTTGGGAGAGCGCCAGTTTAAAGGACGGATGGGAAAATTGTTGTAGGTTCGTTCACGGACAGCGAGCTGGGTCTT
>CALWUF010000002.1 GCA_944384655.1 uncultured Butyricicoccus sp.
CGACCGAAGTGGAACAGGAAGTGTATGACATCATCACCGCCGCAAACGCCGCCGGACAGGGGGAACAATTGACAAAGGATATCCTGCAATTCCTGCTTTCCGATCACACCGAAGACGAAGAAATTGCTTTTTGTGTGTTTCTGAACGAGTAATATGGTAACACTTAATGCAATTACAAAACGATATGGAAAAACTGTTGTTCTTGACAACATTTCCTGCGAACTGGACTCGAGTACATATGGTCTTCTTGGACCAAACGGCGCGGGCAAAACAACACTATTTCGTATTGTGACAGATCTGATTTCCTCCAACGGCGGAACAGTCATGATGGACGGGAAAAAACAAAAACTGCAAATCGGTTATTTGCCGCAGAAATTTGGTGCATTCCGGACGTTGACGGCGAGAGAACAACTCTTCTATTTTGCCAAGCTCAAACAGCAGAAAAATGATGGTATTGATTGGGAAGAGGAAGTAGATCGTGCACTTGAATTGACTCATCTGACAGAAAAACGCGACGTAAAGTGTGGTAAGCTGTCCGGTGGTATGGTGCGCCGGCTTGGTATCGCACAGGCGATTCTCGGCAAACCGGATCTCATTTTATTGGATGAACCGACTGTCGGATTGGACATCGAAGAACGTATCCGGCTCAAAGAAGTGCTGGAAAAACTGCGCGGTCAGCAACCAATTGTGATTTCCTCTCACATCGCAGAAGATATCGAGGCAACCTGTCAAAAAGTTCTCGTCATAAACAAAGGTTGTCTCATTTTCTCCGGCGCGACAGAAGAGCTTTCCGGTTTGGCGGCAAATCATGTATGGAAGATGCCGGAACAGGCATATCGCCAGCAGCCCGGGCTCAATCAGATTGGATATATTGAGGAAAATGGGAACCGGTTGGTCAAAGTCCTTTGTATCAAGGAGAATGAGTCGCCACATGAAAATGCGGTCGCATTGGCGCCCAGATTGGAAGATGGATATGTATATCTCCTGGAAAGGGAACGAGTATGAAACGGGCATTTCGATTGATTATTTATCCGCGAAAACAAATACTTGCTCGTCAAGGTGTTTGTGTGGTGATTGTGTATGCGGTTCTGATGCCCTATTTGATGCGGCTTCTTTCTCTGAACGACGCGATGATGATTGCACGGGAGGCATTTAAATATAGCCAATTGCTGTTGGCATTTCTAACCGTATGGTCGGTGTTTCATTTTTTTCTTCCGGTATATCAACCGCGTGTGCGGGAAGCCTTACAGGCATTGCATCATCCGGTTGTCACATGTATATTGGAATTGACAGCGATCCAACAGATCCTATGCATCCCGGTTTATGTTTGGTTTTATGTCAATCTGCCGCTGTATCGCATGATCATCTGGATTTTGATTTTTCAAAGTTTTTGGCTCAGTTTGGCATGTGCTTGTTTGCTGTATTTGTTCCGATCACCGACCGGGATCGCTGCAGTGGGGCTGATTTACATATGTATTGCCATTCCGTTTGCAGAAAGTACAATTCCGTTGCTGCTTCGTCCCGGTCGTCTGCTGGATGGGTTTCAGATGAATTATTGGATGACACAGGGAGGACTTCTCATTGCCATGATTGTATTTCTGGCATGTTACAACCATGTATACCGCCGCCGGCATTTTTTCTGATACCATCATTTGGCAACTTGAAATCTCAAACGAATATGGTCAGTAGTTCCTATATACTTCGCGGCTTTATCTATGCACTTGATTTCAAAAGGAATCAAGTGCATTTTGTTATCTGTCACCGATAAGATACATCGGACAAATAAATATTCGCCATGTCAATCGGAATGCCGTTGCGTTCGAGAAACAATTTGACAGTTTCCCGATCAAGCGGGCATTTGGGACCGATGGTGATGCTCTGGATAAATGGACCGCAGGGCGGATCAAACGAAACATCACGATAAGGAACCAGATTGTTTTGGCGCAGGCGATAGCCGAGTGGCTGCATGCGGAAATGATCTAATTGCTGTTCGATCATCTGACCGGATAATAGCTGTTGGAATCGTGCCTCGTCAAAGGTTTCCGTTTCATATGGCGGCGCGGGCAATTCAGGATAATATACACAGCGCCATTCTGCTTCTTCAGAAAAGGCGCTTGATTTAAAAAACGGAAGGGCAGGGTACATCATTCGTACCAACTCAGCAGCCGCTTCTTCTATGGAAGTGCGCAGCGGTAGCCAACGCATATAAATACAGAACAGCCGCATACAGGTTGCCTCAATTTCTTTGGTTGAATATTTAATGCTGTGGAACAGCAGACCGGAGGGAAGAGAGTTTCCTTTTAATATCAGGTAACGTTCTGCCCGGCGGAAAGCATTTTTAAATTCGGTGCCGGAAGTAACTCCGATACATACACCATATCCGTTATCGCCATAACCCCGCCATTGGCTGAGCAAGTCGCGCCGGGAGGAAAAACACGCTGCCAGGATCATGGTGTTGTAATCGTGGAATTGGCGTTTCATTTCTTGCAGCAATGCAGAGGCGAGTTTGGGTTGTTCGGCACAGGGATATGCCGGATTTTCAAGGTTATGTTCAATGTGCTGGAGGCATTGGCGAATTGCCCATTTCTTTTCCATAAAGTCGTTGCTTTTTTCGATATCGGACATTCGCAGTGTGTGATTGGATATAATATGGAAAAAGGTTTCAACCGTACAATAGTGATAGACAACATTGGGCAGTTTTGTATGCCGCAGGATGGTTTTCATGGTCAGGAACTCCTTTCGTATGACGAAAATCAGGTCAATTCTATTGTACACGCAACAGCGCAAATTCCAAAGCGATACGGAGAATAAAATACGAAAAATTTATAACTGCTATAAAAAAGTTGAAAATAAAACGGATTTTCTGAGGAAACTGACATTTTACAACTGTCATATAGAATGTGGAAAAGG
>CALWUF010000003.1 GCA_944384655.1 uncultured Butyricicoccus sp.
GTAGGAGTCTGGGCCGTGTCTCAGTCCCAATGTGGCCGTTCAACCTCTCAGTCCGGCTACTGATCGTCGACTTGGTGAGCCGTTACCTCACCAACTATCTAATCAGACGCGAGCTCATCTTTCAGCGGATTGCTCCTTTGGTATTTCGCAGATGCCTGCATAATACATTATGCGGTATTAGCGACCGTTTCCAGTCGTTATCCCCCTCTGAAAGGCAGATTGCTCACGCGTTACTCACCCGTCCGCCACTAAGCACAAAAACCGAAGTCTCAGTGCTCCGTTCGACTTGCATGTGTTAGGCACGCCGCCAGCGTTCATCCTGAGCCAGGATCAAACTCTCTAAAAAAATTGTATTATTACGGGCTTCGCCCGTTATAACCAAAACTTTTTCAGCTCTTTAGCTGGCTTGCTGTTTTTTCTATACCGAATTTACAGCTTCCGGTGGTCTTCTGAGTATAAACTTCAAAAGAATTTCAGGTTTGTAATTCGTTCAAACTTGCGTTGTTTAATTTACAAGGTACAATGCGTTTCGCTGCTCGCCTTTCGGCGTAGTAGCTTATTTAGTATATCATCCAATCAGCGGTTTGTCAAGAACTTTTTTCATCTCTTTTTTCAAACTTGATTCGATGGTCTTCGCCGATCTCTCGGCGGCAACTCATATAGAATAACACGTCCAAACCAATTTGTCAAGCACTTTTTTGTCTCCCGACCAGTTTTCCTGCCAAATCTTTCATTTTTTCGTGCCGCTCTCGCTGAGTGCCTATATAGAATATCACGCCACACGCCTGATGTCAACAAAAACTTTCAGAAATTTTAAATTTTCTTTCGCTCTCGTCAAACTACACAGCTTCTCTCCCACATTTTCCAGCTCTGTGACAGTTATATTCCGCTCTGTTTTGCCCTCTTACTGTATCACGCCATTTCAACATTCCCGTATCATATCTTTGGGAATCTGGCTGTAATCGTACATAACCTCGGAATGGTTGTCTCGTACGAGCCTGGTTTCCAGCAAAGCGCCAGAGGATTTATCAATGGTATTTTTATATATCTTAGAGACTCTGTAATATTTATCCTTCTCCTTACGGAAGTGATGATCCTCCTCTGTCAGTTCATAACGAAACGGAAATTCCCGCTCGCTCCGCAGTTCTCCATACAGCTTTCCATTTTCACACCATACAAGAATTTGGATATTCTGCTCGGTATTATTTTTAAAGCGATAATCAATATAATTATAATACACGGAAGTTCCGGAACTAAACGGAATCCGTTGCCCTTCGTCCGGGGCCAGGGCGTCAGAATGACTGTGAAATTCTACCACCTGCAAAGGACTATGTAAAACCAGCAAATGAATCGTATTGACCAGGTTGCACAACCCTCCACCGGTTCCCGGGCGCAGTTTATTACTGATAATAACCCGACCGTCTTTGTATCCTTTTTGCTTTGTAGCTTTTCCTACAGTCCGCCAAAACGAAAACACTTCACCAGGATGGATGACAATTCCATTGATCTTCCGGCAGGCAATCTCGATATTGACCGCCTTATTCTCCTGAAGCTCAACATTGATGCCTTTTCCTCTTTTGATTAAGTTCGAACTGTAACTGGAAACCACTGTCGATAACTTCTCTGTTTTGGTAGTCTTGGCATAGTTTTCTTTCTTGATCAAATTTTTAATATGTCGCTTGCATATTTCCTTTTGTCGGGATATTGCGTAGCATGTAGGATTGATATCGCAAAAAAGCTTATTTTTATTCCACAGCATTTTATTTATCCTTTTCCTTATCTATATCTCCCAATCTGTGTTGTGCAGACTTGTTATGTTTATAAAACCACAGGATTATCTTTTCCAAATATCTGCGTTTTCCTATTTTTGTTTCCGTGTCAAGTCTTATGAATTTGACCAGAATGCTGACCATCCCGCTTTTATTGGCACCGAGAATATCCTTAAAAATCTGATCACCAATACATACTACACGTTTTTTATCCATATCCAGCAAACTGATAGCCTTGAGATAACTGCTCGGGTTAGGTTTCTGGGCATCGCATATGTATAGAGTCTCTATGTTTCTGGTGAATCTTTTTAGCCGTTCTTCATTATTGTCTGTCAGCAAAAGTGTTTTGAAGCCGATGGAATGGATGGTCCGGAACAAGTGATCAATTTCTGCAGTAGAGTCATCTCCGTGGTGAACGAGCGTATTGTCAACATCGAATATAATCCCCCGATATCCCCGGCGGTACAATTTGTCATAATCAATGGAAAAAACACTTTCGACATATTCATAAGGATAAAAATTTCTAAGCATTTTCCCCTCCGCTCCTACACCATCAAAAGCACAGTCTCTCTTCTGTTATTTTTTTATATAACCGCAAACCTTATCAATCTGCTCGCAAAAAGTTCCGTCAAACTTATTTTCAAAAAATGCGCTTCCGATGGTAAATGCCCAAGGCGCCGCATCCTTCAGTTCATCCAGTCGTTGCAAGCTGTTGACGCTGCCGGCAACACAGACCGGACCGTTGACCTGGGACACAAACGCCTTATTGAGGGCAACTGCATCGCCGGTAAACCGATACCCCAATAGGTCAATCCCATAAGCGCCTTTTTCCAGATAACAGTTCGCTTCCCTTATCATTTCTTCGACAGTTCCACCAAGGACAGAAGGACGCCCGGTAATCTTACCCACAAACGGCATATACTTCATCCCGTGTTCTTTACAAAATGAATTGATGGAATCAAAAAACAGCGTGCCCATCAAGATATCACAGCCGCATTCTACAGCCATCTGTGCACCCGCCATGCATTCCTGTTCTGTATAGGCGACAACCTCCAAAACGGTTGTTTTGCCGCATTTTTTCATATAAGCGTACAGTTCTTTCATTTGTTCCAGTGGAAGCGCCTCCTCCTTCATACCCCAGAATTCGGCGGAACTTTCTTTGCACTGCTCAAAGATCTCATAAGCATTTTGAACCGTCCGGTCGTTGTGAGTTAACATTACGATCAATATTGGATTATGCATCATAGCGAAATGCCTCTTTTTATTTTTTTACAGACGATTTTCATCAGAATCCTTATATCGCTTGAAATACGGAAAATTAACCGTCCTTATAAGGATATCATTGAAACAGAGCATTGTCAAGTAGCGTCGAATATGGTCAGTTTTGAGCAAAAAGATAGATTGCTTGCCATATCCTGCATAAACCCGAATGCACTCTTTGGCCGCAATTTTGCCCGATCCTTTCCTTTGCAAATTCTCTTGTTTTTTCAGACCCTCCCCGTTATCCGCCCGGATTATGTTTGAGTTTCTTTTTGACCGCCGCAATTCTATGTGTTATAATGGGTTGCAAACACCGGCGATGAAAAAGGAGGTTCTTCTATGCCGATTATCATAGAAAACAGCTTGCCCGCCTGTGCCGTATTGGAAAGCGAAAATATCTTTGTCATGACGCACCACCGGGCAACTACACAGCATATCCGTCCGCTTCGGATTGCAATGCTCAATCTCATGCCCACGAAAATCGTTACCGAGACACAGATCTTACGCTGCCTGTCCAACACCCCCATCCAGATTGAATTTGATCTGATCCAGACAGCAACACATAAATCCACCAATACCCCTGAAGATCATCTTCTCAAATTCTATCAAACGTTTGATGACATCCGTGACCAGTATTTTGACGGATTTATCATCACGGGTGCACCGGTTGAAAAAATGGATTTTGAAGAAGTGGATTACTGGTCGGAACTGGTTGAGATCATGGAATGGACCAAAACACACGTACACTCGACGCTCCATATCTGTTGGGGTGCACAGGCTGGTTTATATTACCACTACGGTATTGAGAAGCATTTGCTGGACAAAAAGCTGTCCGGTATTTACAAGCATCACATCATGCGCCATCATGAGAGCCTGCTGCGCGGCTTTGACGATGTATTTAAGGCTCCACATTCGCGCTATACCACCATTTATTCGGAAGATATCATCCGTCATCCAGAGTTGACGATGCTTGCCGAGTCCTATGAAGCTGGTCCATACATTATCACTGCAAGAAACGGCAGACAGTTATTTATCACCGGACACAGTGAATATGATAAAGACACACTGGCGCGCGAATATTTCCG
Source organism: uncultured Butyricicoccus sp. (assembly GCA_944384655.1). Classification (GTDB taxonomy): domain Bacteria; phylum Bacillota; class Clostridia; order Oscillospirales; family Butyricicoccaceae; genus Butyricicoccus_A. Next base: position 4,115 of record CALWUF010000003.1, read on the forward strand.
CGATGTCCAAAAGGGACTGAATCCCAGCGTACCGGAAAATTATTTTGAGCACGACGATCCACACAATGAACCATTGTTGTCATGGCGTTCGCATTCGACGCTGTTGTTTACCAATTGGCTCAACTATTATGTTTATCAGTCCACACCATTTGAACTGACCAACCTGGGATAATACCGAACCACCGGGAAAATTTCATTTCCCCGGTGGTTTTTTATGTCTAAATATAAAATCCGCCGTTGACGCCAATCACCTGTCCGGTGACAAACCGCGCCTGGTCTGATGCCAGCCAATATACAGCATCCGCAACCTCTTCCGGTGTGCCGTTGCGTCCGAGCGGTGTATCCTCTGCCAGCGCATGCATCACATCCTCCCCATGCATGCGGTTCATATCGGTATCAATGACGCCCGGCGCCACACAGTTGACTCGAATACCAGACAATCCCAGCTCTTTTGCCAGCGCTTTGGTCATGCCGATGACTGCCGCCTTGGACGCGGAATAGTGCACTTCACATGACCCACCGGTCTGCCCCCAAACAGAAGATATTGTTACAATGCTGCCTGCCTGCCGATCCAACATCTGCGGCAGCGCCTCATGAATCACGTGGTACATGCCTTTGACATTCACATCAAACATGTGATCCCAATCATCCTCTGTGATATCAGCAAATAATTTCTGCTGCGCAATACCCGCATTACATACAACAGCATCCAATGCGCCAAATTCCGCCTGTGCCAACAGGACCAACCGATGTACCGCCGCACGGTCTGTGACGTCCACCTGTAAACACCGGCACTGCATACCCATCTGACGGATCTCCTGTTCCAACGATTGCGCCGCATGCTGCGCACGCGCATAGCATGCGATGACATCCCAGCCCTCTTTTGCAAATTTCAACGCACAGGCGCGTCCAATCCCACGCGCTGCGCCCGTAATCAAAACTGCTCTGCTCATGTTGTTTCACCTCAAAAAGGGACGGAATTTTCTTCCGTCCCTTTGTTTTATTCGACTGCTTCCAATCAGATGGAAACCGTTTGAGATACCTCATAGACTTCCTGATTGAGATCCTTGCTCATGGACAGACCTTCCTCGATGTCGTAATCGGTGATCTGGTTGTTCCGTGCACAGACAACGCGATTGGATGCGCCTTCCATCAGGATCTTAACGGCATGGTAGCCCATGCGGGTCGCCATAACACGGTCGCGAACCGTAGGAGAGCCGCCGCGCTGGATATGTCCGAGGATGGTAACGCGCGCATCAATGCCTGTCGCAGTGTGAATGCGGTCTGCAACATCCTGTGCATTGCCGACGCCCTCTGCAACAATAATAATGTGATGTTTTCTGCCGCGGATACGGTTTGCACGCATCTTCTCGACGATGGACTTTTCAAAATCAATCTCGCGTTCGGGCAGCAGGATTGCAGTTGCGCCACAGGCAACACCGACATCCAGCGCCAGATGACCTGCACGGCGTCCCATGACTTCTACAACCGAGCAGCGTTCGTGCGACTGCATGGTATCACGCAGTTTATCAATGGCTTGAATGGCTGTGTTGCAGGCAGAGTCAAAGCCGATGGTATAATCGGAGCAGACAATATCATTGTCAATGGTGCCTGGAATACCGATGGCCGGCACACCCTTGCGGGAAAGTGCCTGCGCACCGCGGAAGCTGCCATCACCGCCGCAGACAACCAGACCATCCAGACCCATATAATGCGCATTGTTTGCCGCCTGCGTCAGACCGTCGTCCGTCAGCATTTCCAGACAGCGTGCAGTGTACAGCATGGTGCCGCCCTTGGCAATGATTCCGTCAACACTTCGAGCGCCCAGTTCAATGATGTCACCGTTAATCAAGCCACTGTATCCGCGGCGGATGCCGAGACAGGAAATACCATACGCTGACGCGGTACGGACAACCGAGCGAACAACTGCGTTCATGCCGGGGGCATCGCCACCGCTCGTCAGGATTCCAATACGTTTAATCTGTTTTTCCATTTTGGTCCCTCCAAATCATGTCTTTCACCGTCTGCCCTCTGGCGCAGCCGGGATCGGAAGCCATTCCAGTTCATTTTATTTTCCAATTGTTTACTGTTTTTTTGCACTTATTTTTCAAACCAGGGTAAATTGATGGAATTTACCCAGTTCTATTTCATTATAACATTTTCTTCCCCAAGAATAAACCTTAATTTATGAATCAACGTCAAATTATTGTAGACCCACATCGAGCGTGGTGACAGCATTTGTTTCCGGTTCGCCGAACAGAACAACACAACAGGTAAATCGCCGCGATATCCGGCAAGCAACGACCGGACTTCCTGCAACCGCGGGTCATCCATATCTGTGACACGCAGGTACAGTTTGTGCCGGCAAGTGGTACCTGGCAACGCCGGCTGTGACGCCGGAGGTCTTCGATCCCTGTATTCCTGTCTGCGCCCCCCCTGTACAGACTGACGCACAGAATCCAGATACTGTTCCTCCAGCGGATAAATCGCAGACGGCAGAATTTTTGGCGCTTCATCTTCGCGCGCATCGATGCGCCCGATAACCCATACCGCACGATCTTCCTGAATCCAATCACCTGCCTGTTGCAACACGGAGGAAAAAACCACCAACTCCGCCGATCCAGTCAAATCTTCAACCGTCACATATGCCATCATGCTGTTGTTTTTGGTTGTTTTGCGTTTGACCGATGTGATAACCCCTCCCAAAATAACGGTCATGCCATCACAATAAACCGGCGGAACCGTCTTATCTTCACCGGACAGGTCCTGTTCAATTTGCCGGATAGAGGCACAATCTGCCTGTGCAACCAGCTCGCGGTAATCATCCATCGGATGTCCCGACAAATACAGACCGGTTGTTTCTTTCTCCATGGAAAGCAATTCACGCATGGACAACTCCGGGATATTGGGCAATGCAATGCGCTCACGCTTTTGCTCTTCTGCCCCCATACCAAATAAATCCATCTGCCCTTCCACATTGCGACGATGTGCATTGGTGACTGCCGCCAGCACGCTGTCATAGATGCGCAACAACTGGCTGCGCTTATATCCCATGGAATCAAAGGCGCCCGACTGAATCAATCCTTCCAACGCACGGCGGTTGAGATCATTGGCATACATCCGTTCACAGAAATCCTCGAACGATTCAAACGCACCCCGTTCCGTGCGTTCCTGTTCAAGCGCCTTCAGGAACGTTCGTCCGACATTGCGCACCGCTGCCAAACCAAACCGAATGTTGCCGCCGGCGACTGTAAACCCTTCATATGACTGATTGATGTCCGGCGGCAGCACAGTTAAACCCATGCTTCGACAAGCTCCGATGTATTCCGATACCTTTGCCGACGAATCCAGCACACTCGTCAGCAGCGCCGCCATATATTCCTGCGGATAATGGCACTTCATATATGCGGTCTGATATGCCACAACGGCATAACACACCGCATGTGCTTTGTTGAACGCATAGTTTGCAAAATCCATAATTTCGTCAAAAATGGATTCTGCGGTTTTTTCATCCACGCCGCGTTTGATTGCGCCGTCAATCCCCAGTTCCTCATTGCCATAGATGAAGTTGGTGCGTTCCTTCGCAAGCTCTTTCATCTTCTTTTTGGACATGGCACGGCGCACCATATCCGCCTTGCCGAGCGAATAACCCGCCAGCACGCGGAACACTTCCATGACTTGTTCCTGATAGACCATACAGCCATAGGTGACCGACAGGATGTCCTTTAACAGTGGGTGCTTGTATTTGACCTGGGATGGATCGTGCTTACATGCGATATAACGCGGTATGGACTGCATCGGTCCCGGACGATAGAGCGCAACCACAGCCGTGATGTCTTCAATCGAATGCGGCTTGAGACCGGTGACAACATTGGTAATACCTGCGCTTTCGAGCTGGAACACGCCGGATGTTTTTCCCTGTGCCAACATCGCATATGTCGCATCATCGTTCAATGAAATATCATCCAGGCGAAATTCCGGATGCTCACGCCGCACCATTTCCTCCGCGTCGGATAACACCGTGAGGTTGCGCAGACCGAGAAAGTCCATTTTGAGCAGCCCCAACTCTTCCAGCGTAGTCATAATATATTGCGTGACGATATTTCCGTCATTTGCCGCAAGTGGAACATAATGATCCACCGGCTCATTGGTAATGACAACGCCAGCGGCATGTGTCGATGCATGGCGCGGCATACCCTCAAGGCTGCGCGCCGTGTCAATCAGGTGATGTACGGTCTCATCGTTCTCATACATCTGCCTCAACTGATCGGACGCAGCGAGCGCTTTATCCAACGTGATGTGCAGCTCATTTGGCACGAGCTTGGCAACCACGTCTACCTCTCCATAAGGGATATTCAATGCACGTCCGACGTCACGGATCGCATTGCGCGCCGCCATTGTACCAAAGGTGACAATCTGCGCCACATGGTCGGCGCCATATTTCTTCGTGACGTATTCAAGAACCTCCTGCCGGCGCTCATAGCAGAAATCAACGTCAATATCCGGCATACTCACACGCTCCGGATTGAGGAACCGTTCAAAATACAACGAATACTGAATGGGATCCAACGTCGTGATATCCAGGCAGTAGGCGACCATCGAACCGGCCGCCGAACCGCGTCCCGGTCCGACCGGAATCCCGTGTGTTTTGGCATAATGAATGAAATCCCAGACAATCAGGAAGTAATCGACAAAGCCCATCCGCGCAATCATATCCAGCTCATATTCCAAACGTGCACGTTTTTCTCTGTCGTCCGGATCATACCGCCGGTCAAACCCCTCCATGCACAGCTTGTGCAAATATTCCTGTGCCGTATAGCCTGCCGGGACATCGAACGATGGCAAATGATATTCCCCAAATGTGAAATCCAGATTGCACTGTTGTGCAATTTTTACTGTGTTTGCAACCGCTTCCGGATGTTCCGGGAACAACGCCGCCATCTCCGCCTCACTCTTGAGATAAAATTCCTCTGTCTCAAAGCGCATGCGGTCAATGTCATCCACGGTCTTGCCTGTCTGGATGCACATCAGGACATCCTGTAATTTTGCATCTTCCCGCCGGGTATAGTGCGCATCGTTGGTCACAACAAGCGGAATGCCCGTCTCTTCGGCAATTTTCAATACCCCACGGTTGACATCTGCCTGTTCCCGCAATCCATGATCCTGAAGTTCCAAATAAAAATTCTCTTCGCCAAAAATATCGCGGTATTCCAATGCCATCTGTTTCGCCGCCGCATAATTCTGCTGTAAAATCAACGACGGCACTGCGCCCGCCAGACAGGCGGACAGCGCAATCAATCCGCCGGAATAGTCCCGCAGCAGGTCGAGATCGACACGGGGCCGATTGTAAAATCCCTCAGAAAATGACAGGCTTACCATATGGATCAGATTTCGGTAGCCCTCTTCATTTTTGCACAACAAGACCAGATGATAGGGATTGTTGTCCATCCCATGCACCTTGTCATGGCGCGTGCGGCGTGCGACATAGACTTCACAGCCGATAATCGGCTTGACGCCTGCCGCTTTCGCCGCACGATAAAAATCAATGACGCCATACATGACGCCATGGTCTGTGATTGCAATGCATTCCTGCCCAATCGCCTTGACATGTTCCATCATGGTGGAAATGCGGTTGGCGCCATCGAGCAGGCTGAATTCCGTATGTACATGCAAGTGTACAAAGCTCATGTTTGTTCCTCCTCCGCAGCGCGTGCAATGGAAACAATCCGGCGCATGCGATGACTCAGACCCGGTTTGGAAATCGGCGGATCAAGCCGCGCCGCCAATTCAGATAAACTCGCCGTCGGGTCATCCAGCCGCAGGCGAATGGTATCGTGCAGTGCGTCCGGAAATATCTCCCAACCGCTCCGATCGAGCGCACGCTGGATGACAGCAATCTGTTCCGCCGCCGCATTGGATGCCTTGATCACATTTGCGGTCTCGCAGTTGACTTGCCGGTTTACCCGGTTGCGCAATTGCTTTTCCACCTTGGCCTCCATCATCCGAAGTGCTGCATGCGGCGCGCCAATCAATGTAAGAAAATCCTCCGTGCCCGCCGTGTCCTTCCAATACAACAGGGAAGCTGATTTACGTGTGGCTAATTTGGGCGATAACTCCATATCCAACATCAAACTCATCACCTCACGGCACAAGGTGTGATGCGCCGTTGTCAATTCCAGATGTGTCTTTTTATCCGGGCTTGCCACCGTACCTGCCGCGAGAAATATCCCACGCAGAAATGACGCGCGACAACAATCCTCCTCAATGACGTTCCGGTTGAGATGATACGACAGATGATATTTCAGGTCGTAACCCAGTGCAGAAAAAATGCGCCCAAGCTGCGCCTGATCGGTTATTTTTATGACATAGCGTCCGCCTGCTCCCGCCTCCGGCAATTTGACCGTGACGCCAAACGCACGCGCCAGCAATGGCGGAATCCGGCGTGCCAGCGGCTCACAACTGGTCACCATGCAGATTTCCACGTGAGAAAAGGTATGCGCATACAACAAAATACCATATGCCTCCGCCACCGCGCAGCACATGCGGACAACTGGAATGCGGCACAGTTCCGCTTTGGTCTCTGAAGAAAAAGACACCGCAATCCCTCCCTTATATCCTTCCCGGTTCCGTCTCCTGCGCGAGCAGGTCATAGGCGCCATACACGCCTTCCCGCTCACCGCAGCACTGCCCAAATGTATGAATGACTGCTTGTACCAGCAGTGCAGGGTCATGCCGTGCAAGCCGGCTGCCGCTGGCGATGAGTGGATAGCCATACATCTCCACACCGGCTGCATGGAACCGTTCCATGTCCATGAAGACCGGTTCTGCGTCCTCGGTTTTATAGCGCATCTGAATGGTATCCGGCACAGGCGCAGTATTGTAAATACAAGCGTCTACCAGCCCCTCTGCACTGTGCTGCAACAGTGCATCCAGATGGTCAAACGCCGTATATCCTTCGGTCTCCCCATCCTGCGTCATGATATTGAGCACATAGACCTTCGGCGCTTTGGCTTTTGTCAGCGCATCGACAATGCCATCGACCAGTAAATTGGGAATGATACTGGTGTACAAGCTGCCCGGACCGAGTAAAATCAAATCAGCGGATAAAATGGCATCGAGTGCATGCGGCAAAGCGTTGGCAGTTTCCGGCTCCAGCCGCACCTGTTTGATCCGGCAATTGTGCTCTTTCTTTTTCGCGGCGATTTTGGACTCCCCAACAACGCTCGTACCATTTTCAAAATCGGCGACAAGATTCACGTTTGCATTGGTCACGGGCAGCACCTTGCCCGTGACTGCCAAAACCTCGTTCATACGCGTGACAGCCTCTTCAAACGAAGCCGATATGCCATTGAGGGCAGCCAGAAACAAATTACCGAAGGACTGTCCCTTGTTAATCCCTTCAGGGAAACGATAATTCATCAACTCCATCATCGTTGGCTCCGTGTTCGCCAGCGCAGTGATGCAGTTGCGAATATCGCCCGGCGGCAGCATGCCGAGATCTTCACGCAACACGCCGCTGCCGCCGCCGTCATCCGAAACGGATACAATGGCGGTGATATTTTCTGTATATGTTTTGAGCCCTCGCAGCATGGTGGACAAGCCCGTACCGCCCCCAATCACGACGATACGCGGTCCCAGGCTGCGGGCTGAACGGATCGATTGGTGATTCTGCCGTTTGCGCAGCCCCAGCTTGCGCGCGGTCCGCATCGCGCGCAGATATACCTTGCGGTAAAGTGGTCTTGCCATATCCGTTTACCCCTTATGACTGTCCCGATGCGTCGTGGTGGCAATGATATTTTTTTCCAACATATGCTGATTGACCGCCTCCGCAATGGCGACAGATCGATGCCGACCGCCTGTACAGCCGATGCCAATGGTCAACACAGCCTTTCCCTCCTTTGTATACTGCGGGATGAGAAAATCGAGCAGGCTGAACAGCTTGTCAAGATACCGATCCGCCGCCCCATCGCAGAACACATAATTGCGGACTTGTGGATCTGTACCATTTTTTTCACGCAAACTCATTTCATAATACGGATTCGGCAGGAACCGCACATCAAAAACAAGATCTGCATCTGTCGGGATGCCATATTTGAAACCGAATGAAACGACATTCACGCGCATGAGTCCACAGTGTGAACCGGTAACCAGGGGAATGATGGTCTCCCGGAGCTGTGCAACTTCAAAACGCGTTGTATCTACAACATAATCTGCACGCGCACGGATCGGCATCAGCATTTCACGTTCACGCTCAATGGCTTCGCTCATCGTGGCGCCATTTTCCATCAATGGATGCTTGCGGCGCGTCGCCTTATAGCGGTTGATCAGGGTTGGATTTGCAGTATCTAAAAAAATCAGTTTATATTCACAACCCATCTCCCGAACGCGGTCAATGGCAGACAGCAGCCTTAGAATATCTTTTCCGGCACGCGCATCCACTGCCAGCGCAACGCGTTCATACTGCCCGCCAGTCGCAGCCAGACAGATCTCTGCAAATGCGGGAATGAGCGCCACTGGCATATTATCCACACAGTAATACCCCAGATCCTCCAATGTCGCCATAGCTCTTGATTTTCCCGATCCGGACATGCCTGAAATGATAATAAACTTCATATTTGTCGCCCTTTCTCTGTGACGTTGCTATTGTTGTTGACTTCGGCGTTACAGCACACGTACTTCCGGTTCCAGCTGTACACCGAATTGGCGCAAAACTTCACGCTGCACATATTCCATCAGTGCAAGTACATCCGCACAGGTGGCGCCGCCGCGGTTGATAACAAATCCCGCATGCTTTTCGGAAACCTGTGCGCCGCCGATGGTATAGCCCATCAGCCCGGCATCCTGAATCAGCTTGCCTGCGAAATATCCTTCCGGACGCTTGAATGTGCTGCCTGCACTCGGATAATTGAGCGGCTGCTTGTCGCGCCTGCGTCCCGCGAAATCGTCCATCTTTGCCCGAATGATGTCCGGATCGCCCTCCTGTAGCTGCATCACAGCAGACAATATAATCCAATCCGGATGGCTTTTATAGATACTGGAGCGGTAACCGAATGCGTGATCCTTGCCGTCGAGTGTCTGAATCTCCCCACTCTGCGCATCATAATAACAGGACGAAAGTACAACGTCCGCCATCTGCCCGTCATAGGCGCCCGCATTCATAAACAATGCACCGCCGAGCGAACCGGGAATACCGCCGGCAAATTCCAGACCTGTCAACCCTGCCCGCTGTGCCTCATTGGACAACACGGACAACAGCGCACCCGTCTGCGCTGTGATTCGTGTTCCCTCAATCTGAATATCTGCATACTCGCTGCCGATGCACAGCACCACACCGCGAATGCCTTCATCACGCACCAGTACATTGGAACCGTTGCCGAGCACTGTCAACGGCAGCCCAGCCGCCCGTGCGGCTTTGACAGCTCCACAGATCGCACGCGCACTTTTGGGCAAAACCAACAGATCTGCCGGACCGCCGATGCGAAACGACGTATGCCGGCTCATCGGTTCATTCGGGCACAGCGTCATCTCATCGATTGGACAATCCAATTCGCGTTTCAATACTTCTATCATAAATTTCATTCCTTTGTTGCATAAATCGCGTCCGCAAGCGGACAGTAATACACTTTTATTATAGCATGCCGGTGGCGTGAATGGAACGCCGCCGCTCAAATTTGCGCAAAGATCCGGGGGTTTGATTGCACCGCACCCCATCCCGACAAACAAATTCCCATCTGTTTGCGTTTTACTCTTGTTTTTCCATCCCATGTCGCATACAATAGTAATAATATAATTTGTTTCTGCCGTATTTCAATATTGTATCAACCGGAGGGTTCCGTTATGATTTATGTTACAAGCGATTTGCACGGCTGTTCCGAGGACTGGAAAAGCCTATTGCAAAAAATCCGTTTTTCTGACAATGATACCATGTTCGTTCTGGGCGACTGTGTCGATCTCGGTCCAGATCCGATTGGTCTGCTGCACGATATGATGGAACGTCCCAATGTGTTTCCAATCCTCGGCAATCACGAATGGATGTTTGCCCGCTGTGCGCGTGTCATTCCACCTGAGGCAAATATGGACAATCTGATGTCTTGTTTCGACGATTATTCCATCCGAGATCTTGCCCAATGGGCGGCAGACGGCGGTCAACGCACACTCGCACAGTTCCTTGAATTGGACGCCGAGGGACGTGAAGCCATTCTCGATTACATCGGCGAGATGACTCTGTATGAAGAAACGGAGGCAGATGGTGTTTCATTCGTTCTGACACACAGCGGCATTGAAGAGTTTGACCCGGATCAGCCATTGGACGAATATCCGCCTTCCGCATTCCTGATGGCACATCCCGAACCGGGCATGGAATATTTCCCCGACCGCACGGTGATCGTCGGTCATCGCCCGACCTATCGGCTCAAAGGGGGCGTCGCAGGCAAAATCCTGGACGACGGCGGTATCATCTACATTGACTGCGGCGCGGGACACAAAGAAGATGGCGGATGTGTCGGCTGTCTGCGTCTCGACGATTTTGAAGAATTTTATATCGACTGAGTCTGACTCAATAGACAAAGCCCGGTTTCAGCCTTTTGCCGAAACCGGACTTTTTTTGCCTGTCATTTTATGCGTTCACGTATATATTGCTCCAGTGTATCCGTCGTGCGTTCAATGCCCAGCTTATTGCTGTTGATGCACAAATCATAATTGCGGGAATCCCCCCACTTCATCTGACAATAATGGTTGTGATATGCCTTCCGTTTTTTGTCATAGCGATCAATCATCTGTTCCGCATCCGACTTGGAAACCTTATTGATATGGGCAATGCGTTCAATTTTGGCTTCCATATCCCCTAAAACAAAAATCGTAACCAATCCCGGATACCCTTTCAAAATGCTCTCCGCGCACCGTCCGACGATGACAAACGATTCCCCTTCTCCCGCCTTTTTGCGCAAAAAATTGAATTGCATATTGGCAATCTGTTCCTGCGGCGAATTGCTAAAGCCGCGCACCGTCCTCGAAAACAGCCGATTCTTTGGCAATTCGTCATATTTCTCCAGATTGCGGGAATCCACTTTCTTTTCATCTGCTACATGTTCCAAAATATTGCGGTCATACATCGGCAACCCAAAGCGCCGCGCCAATTCTTCCGCAATGCAATGTCCGCCGCTTCCAAATTCACGGCTGACGGCTATAATCAGTTGCTTGCTTTCCATGTTCTACCTCTCTCATAAATAGCGTACCCAAATGAAAATCGTTGAAATGATGAGAACAAGAATGGTTGCCGGAACAGATCGGCGGCAATATTGTGCCCAACTGATGGGATGACCTTCACGCGCAGCGACGGATGTACCGACAACATTGGCGGATGCACCGATCGGTGTTGCGCTTCCGCCCACATCAGTGCCCATCGACAGCGCCCATGCCAACACAGATAATTCCGCATTCGTTGTCAACGCCAATGTCTTGATGACCGGAATCATCGTCGCAGCAAATGGGATGTTGTCCACAAATGCGCTCGCCACGGCGGATATCCAGATGATGATTGCCACCATCAGCATCTGATTTCCTCCGCTGATCTCTCCGATATAAAATGCAATGGTTTCGAGAATACCGGTTTGCTCCAAACCACCGACAACCATAAACAGCCCGATAAAAAACAACAGTGTTTTATAATCTATTTTTTTCAGCAGCATCGGTGCGTGCCGTCCCGCCGCAAGCAATGTTGCCACAGCACTCAACACACCGATCAATGCAACGGTCATGCCGGTCTGCGCATGTGTAATCAACATCAGTACGGTAATTCCAAACACCGCACAGCTTAACACAAATCCCCGCTTATCTGTAATCGCATCCATGGGATTGGGATATACCGTGGGGACATCCGTTGTCCTGCCAACCGGCTGTAATTCCTTTCGATAAGCAACATAAAAATAAATCACTACGGCAACGAGCGAAATCCCCGCTATCACACCAGTGTTGGTGATAAAATCGGCAAATGAATATCCGAGCGATGTACCGATAATAATATTCGGCGGATCACCGCACATCGTCGCCGATCCACCCAAATTGGCACAGAATATCTCGGACAGGATCATAGGTACAGGATGAAATCGGAGTAACTGCGCCAGTTCAATCGTGACGGCTGCAAGAAATAAAATGACTGTGATACTGTCGATAAACATCGCCAATACTGCGGACATAATCATAAATGTGATGAAAATCGGAACAACTTGATATCGTACAAATTTTGCGATGGTCATGCATAGCCAGCGGAAAAATCCGACACGCGCCATGCCTTCCACCATAATCATCATGCCCGCAATAAAGATAATGGTTGACCAGTTGATACCGCTCGATTCCTCTAAAACGGAATAGGGCTGATACCAAAAACTCATATGTAGGATATTTCCCAGATTGAGTGTCTTGACCATCGCGCTTGTGCTGTGCATACACAGTCCGAATACGATCAGAAACATCGCGCAGCCACTGAGTAGCGTCACGATATGCCGTTCCACTTTCTCCGAAACAATCAATGCGAACATGAATATAAAAATCATTCCCGCTGCAATTTGCGCCATCATAAGCAAATCCATTCCTTCCTCGGGGTTTTTTCATGTATTTCGGCACGTCCTGCCGCAGCGCCTGCCAGTTTTTCCATTCAACCGAACGCGATGTTAAAACGCCATGAAAAATGCACTGAAGCCTTTTCATTCTCAAATCTTCAGCAATTTTAGCGTTTTATTAACCCAATAAGGACACCTGCCCCGTTGAACATATTTTACACGTCCCCTAAATCTTATGAAATGTAACCCTCTCTCTGAATACCCGTATTCTAGCAAGCGGCGGAATGTTTGTCAAGTCCAGTCCCGCAAACCGCTTATCTGTCATCAACCGCAGAATTCTGTTTGAATGCGTGTAAAATTCCTATAAACTTCCTCACTTTTTGTGCGAATTGACTGGAAATACGCGCACATGTTTGGTATACTATAGATAATCTTGGTATCTTTCTGATTGAATGCAAAGGAATGGTGAGATATAGAATGAAACTGAGTCTGGAAAATCTGGAAAAGAAGATCAACTGGAAGGGGTATCGCCTCCCGGATTATGACATTGCTGCGATGCGCAAAAAAACCAAATCCAAACCGGTTTGGCTCCACATCGGCGCCGGCAATATTTTCCGCGCATTCCCGGCTGTTCTCGCACAGCGCATGTTGACTGCTGGTCTAACGGATAAGGGCATTATCTGCTGCGAAGCATATGATGAGGAAATCATCGACAAAGCCTTCCGCCCATTTGACAATCTGTCCATCTGTGTCACACTGTATGCTGATGGCGCACTCAAAAAAGAAGTCGTCGGTTCAATTGCTGAAACGCTCAAAATGAGCGCAGAGTTTGACCGTGTGCGCGAAATCTTTTGTTGCCCATCGCTGCAGATGGTCTCTTTGACCATCACAGAAAAGGCGTATATCCTTCGCGGTCCGGACAAGAAGTATCTGCCGGACGTACAGGCGGATATGGAAAACGGACCTGTTGGCTGCCGCAGCCTGATGGGTAAATTGGCATGCTTATGCCTGCGCCGTATGCATGCGTGCGGCACGCCGATCTCTCTGGTTTCTATGGATAACTGCTCCAACAACGGTTATCGCCTCCAGCGCGCTATGTTTGAAATCATCAACAACTGGTTCCACAATGGCAAGATTGACGCCATGGAATTCTCATACCTGACCGGTCATGTCTCCTATCCGCGAACCATGATCGATAAAATCACTCCGTTCCCAAACCCCAAAATTGCCACCATCCTGCGCAAGGATGGGCTGGATATGGTCAAACCTGCCCAGACCGAGAAGGGCAGTTGGGTTTCCTGTTTCGTCAACACGGAGTCCCCGCAGTATCTGCTGATCGAAAATCTGTTCCCAAATGGTCATCCGCCGCTTGAACAGCTCGGCATCATCTTCACTTCCGGCCGTATTGTGGAAAAGAGTATGGAAATGAAAGCATGCTCCACCCTCAACCCGATGGATACCGCAATGGCGGAATTTGGTATGATGCTCGGCTATGAAACCATCAACTGCATCGTCCATGACGACGATATCCGCACGTTTATCACCAACCTCAGCTATGTCGAATGCATGCCGCTCGGCGCTGACCCGGGTGTTCTCGATCCGGATGAATTCGTTCATGAGATCCTGACTGTACGTTATCCGAATCCATACCTCAACGATACCGCAGCGCGTATCATGACCGATACCTCCCAAAAGGTTGGCACACGATACGGTCAGATCTTGAGTAACTACTACAATTCCCCAGTCCCGATGCATCGTGTTTCACATCTGCGCTTTATCCCGCTCGCCATCGCCGGCTGGCTGCGCTATCTGCTCGGTGTCGATGACAAGGGCGAACCCATGCAGCTTTCCCCGGATCCACTGCTGGACTCTCTGCGCAGCAAGCTGGATGGCATCACGCTTGGCGGCAAGGCAAGCCGGGAACAACTGTATCCCATCCTGTCAGACCGCACATTGTTTGGTCTAAATCTGTTTGAAGTCGGCTGCGGCGACCGTGTGATCGAATACTTCAACGAACTGATTGCAGGTCCGGGCGCAGTACGCGCAACCCTGCACAAGAGATGCAACGATAAAGATACGGATCTGCTGATCTGACCATCAAACTGACATCAAAAAGCCATTGCTTTCGGGCAATGGCTTTTATTCATATATAAAAACACGACAGGTTCCGTTTGGAACCTGTCGTTGTAACTTTTGATCCGATGTAAGAGATCTTACTTCAGCTCGACAGAAGCGCCAGCCTCTTCCAGCTGAGCCTTGATGGACTCTGCATCTTCCTTGGAAGCGCCTTCCTTGATGGTAGACGGAGCCTCGTCAACCTTAGCCTTTGCTTCCTTCAGACCCAGACCAGTGATCGCACGGACAACCTTGATAACGTTGATCTTCTTGTCGCCTGCGGAAGTCAGGACAACGTCGAACTCGGTCTTCTCCTCAGCAGCAGCAGCCTCGCCGCCTGCAACAGCGCCGCCTGCAACAGCTACCGGAGTAGCGGATACGCCAAATTCTTCTTCCAGAGCCTTAACCAGCTCAGCCAGTTCCAGAACCTTGAGTTCCTTGACGGCATCAATAATTTCATTGACAGTCATGGTAATAACCTCCAAATTTCAAAATTTAAATGTGTGGGGATGGGGAATCTGTCATGATTCCCTGCATGCAGCAATTATTCTGCTGCTTCAGCAGCCTTGTCAGCGACCAGAGTGGAAACCAATGCTTCCTGATCTGCCTCACCCTTTTCAGCGATTGCATTAAGCGCAATTGCGAGCTGCATAATCGGGTAATTGAAGCTGTAGAGCGTCTGAGCAATAAGGACTTCCTTGCTCGGCAGTTTAGCCAGTTCGTCAACCTTGGATGCCGGTACAACCGCACCTTCCAGGAAACCAACTTTAACCGTAAAGTTTTCATGATCCTTTGCGAACTTGCTGAGGATTTTGGCGGGAGCAACAACGTCATCAGAGCCGATTGCGATGGCAGTGGTACCATGCAGGTGCTCGATGAAGCCGTCAAATCCCAACTCCTGTGCAGCGAACTTGAGCATGGTGTTCTTGACAACGCTGTACTCAACACCTGCTTCACGCAGCTCCTTACGGAGAGCGGTATCATCTGCTACGTTGATGCCCTTGTAATCAACCAGGACACCAGCCGGGGAATTTTTGATCTTTTCAACCAGAGAAGCAACCTGTGCCTTCTTCTGTTCCAGAACCTTTGCGTTAGGCATAGTCTGTTTCACCTCCATAAAAATGATAGGGACATGAAAAAATGCCCTTCTGTTCAAAGACAGAAGGGCATGAAAAATCATAAGACGAAAAAATCATCAACATGCTTGCCTCGGCAGGACGACTGATGTCAGTTAGGATGGTTGTCCATCTCCTGCTGTCTTTGAACGAGCTATTCAATTATAGCAGTCATTCGCCAACCTGTCAAGGCTTTTGCGAAAAAAATCAGTTGGTACCGAGCTTTGCAGCGTTGACCTTGACACCCGGACCCATGGTCGAAGCGACAACACAGGAACGGATATACTGACCCTTTGCAGCAGCCGGCTTTGCCTTGATGATGGCATTGACCAGCGTATTGAAGTTTTCAGCCAGCTTTTCGGTGCCGAAGGAAACCTTGCCGATCGGGCAGTGAATGATGTTGGTCTTGTCCAGACGGTACTCGATCTTACCAGCCTTGGCCTCCTGGACAGCCTTTGCAACGTCCATGGTTACAGTACCAGCCTTCGGGTTCGGCATCAAACCCTTCGGGCCCAGAACACGACCCAGACGGCCAACCAGACCCATCATATCCGGGCTGGCGATAACAACGTCATAATCAAAGAAGTTTTCCTTCTGAATGCGCTGAACCATATCCTCAGCGCCTACAAACTCAGCGCCCGCATCGATAGCTGCCTGTGCCTTGTCGCCCTTTGCGAAAACAAGAACACGAACCTGCTTACCGGTGCCATTCGGCAGAACGATAGCGCCGCGAACCTGCTGATCAGCGTGACGGGAGTCAACGCCCAGCTTAACGTGAATTTCTACAGTTTCATCGAACTTAGCCTTGGCAGTCTTGATAACAGTGTCCAACGCCTCTTCGGTGTCATAGAGCTTGCTGCGATCTACGAGCTTTGCGCTCTCAATATACTTTTTACCTTTGCGCACGATAAATATCCTCCTTTAGTGGTTAATTCGGAAACAAAATTCCTCCCACCAGACGGCACGGGCTGCCGTCAGCACATGAATATGAATAACTCAGGTCCCCGATTCTTACTCGGAGACGGTGATGCCCATAGAACGGGCGGTGCCTGCGATCATGCTCATTGCGGCTTCAATGGAAGCGGCGTTGAGGTCCGGCATCTTGGTTTCTGCAATCTTGCGGACGTCCTCGATGCTGATGGTAGCAACCTTGGTCCTGTTCGGAACTGCGGAACCGCTCTGGATGTTGCATGCCTTCTTAATCAGGACAGCAGCCGGAGGGGTCTTGGTAACGAAGGAGAACGAACGGTCTGCATATACCGTGATGATGACCGGAATAATCATGCCTGCGTCATTCTTGGTGCGCTCGTTGAATTCCTTGGTGAAAGCCATGATGTTAACACCATGCTGGCCCAGTGCCGGACCTACCGGAGGAGCGGGGGTTGCCTTGCCTGCCGGAATCTGAAGCTTGATAAATCCTACTACTTTCTGTGCCATTTGTATAGCACCTCCTTGAAAAATGTGGTAATGGCGAGACGCTTGTCATCTCAAAACGATGGACGCGCTCTCCCACCTGCCAAACGAGGACATCAGTCCTCAACGACTTCGACCTGATTGAGTTCCAACTCAACGGGGGTCTCGCGTCCGAACACGGGGATGGTAATGCGAACCCGGTTCTGTCCCACGTCGATTTCATCGACAACGCCGACAAAGTCAACAAACGGACCGCCGCAGACGCGAACGGAATCACCGACCTTATAACTGATCTCAACCTCGACATCGCGTGTATTTGCGCCCCACTGCGCAGCTTCTTCGTCGGTGAGCGGGAGCGGCTTATTCGAGTTGGGGCTGACGAAGCCTGTACAGCCGCGCGTATTGCGCACGAGATACCAGCTTTCATCGGTGAGGATCATTTTTACCAACACGTAACCAGGGAACAGCTTGCGTTCCACTTCACGGGTTTTGCCGTCCTTTACTTCGCGGACAGTCTCAACCGGAATGGTTACATCGGTGATCAGATCATACAACTTGCGGTTTTCAACCGCCTTCATGATGGATGAGGCTACCTTGTTTTCGTAGCCGGAATAGGTATGAATGACATACCACTTCGGTGTTTCAGACATCAGTTCTCAAACCTTTCCGCTTACGCAGCCACAGTAATCAACGTGGTAATACCCAGATTAAAGATTGCATCCAAAATCCAGATGAACACGCCGACAACCAGAATCGTGGCCAGAACGATCAGTGTATTATTTGTCGTCTGCTTGCGGGTCGGCCACACGATCTTTTTGCATTCGCTCCTCAGATCGCGGAACCATTTGCCAATTCTGGAAAAGAAGCCCGGCTTCTTCTCCTTTGCGGAGTTCTTCTGCTTCTTCTCAGAAGCGTTCTGCTCTTTTTTAGCCATGAAGCCGTATCCTTTCTCCAGCTTTACTTGCTCTCACGATGCAACGTGTGCTTCCGGCAGAACGGGCAGTACTTGTTCATCTCGAGACGTTCGGGATTGTTCTTCTTGTTTTTCATTGTGTCGTAGTTTCTCTGCTTGCACTCGGTGCATGCCAGGGTTACTTTCACGCGCATAACGGCACCTCCTTAAATAATTGCCTCCCTATTGCAGGACGCTCTGTGTTTCAGAGCAAAAAAAATACCCTGCATAGGTGTTAACATTATAACACGCAGGGTATCTCTCGTCAATGCTGTTTTTATTGATTCTTTTACACAAATTTTTCAGCGCATTTGCGCATTTTATAGCGCCATCAACTCACTGATCCACATATAAGCCACCAGCAGGCAATAAATGGAGTAACTCACAATTGTAACCTTACGTCCTTTGCCCTGCTGGCGTGCGGCATATAAACCGGCAAGACCGCCCACAAATGTAATCGGATAACCGATCAAACGCGACCATTTCCAGGCGACAAACAGACCAATTGCCATTACAATGATTGCAGCCAGGCTCAAACGGAAACGCAATTTCTCTTTTGCGAGCATCTCTTGATCGACTTGAATTTCCTGTTTGCGCTGCTGTTCAGTCACGGGCGCACGATGGCTTTGTGTGCGTTTTTTGCCTTTTTTGCGATTGTTTTTGGATACTGCCATGGATAACAAGCTCCTTTAATTTGTTATGATTTTCCTGAAACAACTTTATGATATGGTTCCGGTCAGCATGCCAATCCACATCACTGCCACTGCAATACAATAAATAATATAACTGACAACAGTGACCTTATGCTGCCGGGTATCCCATTTGGTCTTAATCAAACCCATACCTGCGCCAACAAATGTGACGGGATAAAAAATCACACCGTATTCTGTGAACATCGCGCCGAGAAAACCCATCAGCATCAGGGCAAGACCGGTCATATTGAACCAGTCAAATGTTCCATACTTCGAGACCTGTTTTTCCTCTGCCTGATGTGCTGACGAACCGTGTGGTTTTGCCCGTTTTTTCCCTTTCCGTCGGTTATTTTTGGATACCGCCATTTTCCCACTCCTCCTGTTTTCCTCTGCCCTATTATAACAATCCAACGTGTAAAGTGCAACGCAATTTGCATCATCTCCCCAGTTTGTGTTACAATACAGAAAAAATCATCTGATTGAGAGGAAACGGAATGAAAATCATGGGAATCGATTACGGCGACGCACGCACAGGTGTGTCGATCTCCGATCCAACCGGCTTTCTCGCCGGTTCTCCCCAGGTCATTGCCACCTGGAATACAGAGGAATTGCTGGAACAATTGACCGAACTTGCTGCAAAGGAAAAAGTTCAGGAAATCGTGCTCGGTCTGCCGAAAAACATGGATGCAACGCAAGGCGAACGCGCAGAAAAATGCAAGGCACTCGGCGCTGAGTTGGAAAGGAGAACCGGTCTTCCCGTGATCTATTGGGATGAACGCCGTACAACAATTGAAGCGCATGCCATCCTGCATGCTTCAGGCAAAAAACAGAAAAAACACAGAAAAACAGTGGACGCTGTCGCAGCTTCATTGATTTTACAAGGCTATCTGGATTTCAAGCGAATGCAGAAATAATCCCATCACATGATACTTATAGGAAACAGGCGCACTGCTTTTATCCGCAGTGCGCCCTTGCATTTTTGTCTGAGATATATCACGTACCGAAATACGAAAAATGCATGTAGTCCTTTTTGCTGTTCCATGTACCGCCCCAGCCAAATCCATATTTTGCAAAAATACGTACCACGTCGCTGTCCGCCGGAATGGAATATGGATCGCTGCCCGGCGACCAATGCGAACCGGTCAGCGCTACGCCGCTGTTGGTGCACATATAATTTTCTTCCCAGTTGATATCAATCGCCGTGCCGAGGCAGTGTTCCGAAGACGAGCCATTGCCGCGCCAGCAATAACCGCCGATATTCTTGATCGGGAAACGTTCACCACTTGCATAAATCTCAGCAAAGATCTGCTGCACGGTCTCTGCAAGCGCCTCATGAATTTGGAAACGTTTGGTCTTGGTCACCTTGTTGCCATTCGCATCGAAGTCCCAAACCTGTATACTGATGGTGACCTGATGGGTCTCTGCTTCGGCCGCATTGGCATATTTATGATAACTCGCGCCTTCACCGAAAATACGCGCAACCTTTTCGCTGTAGCTCTCGCCGCTGTGCGCCAGTCCATCCGGGATGGTAGCAGAAATAATATCCGGCTCGGCAGTAACCGACGAATCCGGGATATACAAGCCGGATTGCGTATCCGCCGCCTGTGCAGTTACGGTCAACGCCGCAGTCTGCGCAGATGTTGCCACCAGCTTGCCTGTACAGTCCAGACCATCCACCGACCAATACCACACACCCGGCTGCTGTGCAATTTCCTGCGGCAGTGCAAACTCCTGTGCGCCCGTTCCGGCAGAGGCAACCTGCTCCGTCAGTACAGGTGCTGCGGAGAAGTCTTCCGACTGATAAAACGATACGCGGTAATAATCGGCGCCACATCCTGTCCAGCTAACGGCATCCGAACCTGAATGCATCGCAATGGAACTGATATCCTGCGCACTGCTCACGCCGCGCCCAGTATGTACAGCCGCTGCCGCCCGATATGTGAGTACAGCAGCTTGTTCTGCGCTGACCGTCTCTCCCACGCCGAGCATCGTCTCACTCGTGCCGTTTGTCAAACCTTCGCGCACGAAATAGGTCATGCCTTCCTCAGCCCAATCCGGCACATATGCGCCGTCCGAATGGCTGTACAGCGTCTCTGCAATTTCATTTTCCGACACACTGACTGCACTGCCGCTCTGCTGCATCGCACGATAGAGCATGGCAATCAATTGCTGCCGGTTTGCCTGCTCATCCGGACGGAATTGTGTCCCATCGTCCTGTTCTGTCAGCCCAAGCAGCCATGCCTGCTGGACATCTGCACTCTGCGTGTCAACATAGGGGCACACACTGCGCCGCGCTGCACTTTGTTCCATCAGATTGTCATAGCTTATGTCCGCCAACGATGCATACAGCCGCACCGCCAATCCACACATCTGTTCCCGTGTGATCGGCTCTCCGGCCTGTTTTCCATCCATACTGGCGGGCAACAGGGATGCCTGATCCGCCGCTTTCAAAATACTATCTGTCTGTCCCGATGGTTGGTCCAAATGAACTGCCGCCGCCGGTGTATGGCACAGCAGGCAGGTACACAGCACAGCCGCTGCTGCACAGCCTGCAATTTTTCCATTCATTCTGTCACATTCACCTCTGCTGTTTGTTTCATTATCTCAAAAACTTCTTTGGCTACAAAAAATCCGAATATAGTATAGCACATTTTCTGCGCAGCGAGAACCATAGACACAAAATTTTCATAATTTTTCATCCCCTATCATTCGAGAATATCCCGATGTTCCTTTTCCGCGCGCGGAAAAACTGTTAAGACGCCATCATCTGTACAAATTGCCAGAAAAATATCTGAAATAGTGCTTTTTCCCTTTTCTTTGAGCTGTTTTTTGAGCCATGTAACATCATATCCGACATTTTTCAGATTTTTATGCATGATCTTTCCATCCATAATGACATTGGCGCACAACGTCTCCTGTGAAACAGAAAGCGCAAGATCCTCTGGTGTTGCCGGACGCGTCCTGCTGACAGGAAGGATGCTGACACTGCCATTGGATTCCAATACAGCAGTCTGGACTTGGCTCAGATCAAAATATCCATTCTTCCGGCATTCCATTTGAAATTCATGGATGTCCATATGGGCACGTTTGAAATTTTTATCATATATTTTTCCATTATCGAGCAGGACAATCGCCCGCCCGCTCACGACGCGCCGAATTTTTACCGAACGATCAGATACCACGGATAACAACCATGTCACAGCGCCAAATACAAGCAGGGCAATCAGCCACTCCCAAAATTCTTTCCCTTTTGCAACTGCAAGCTCTGCACCGATAGAACCGATGGTGATGCCATTGATATAGTCAAACGCACTCAATTGTGCCAGCTGCCGGCAGCCAATCAGTTTGGTGATGGCAAACAATGCGATGATAGAAAGCAGTGCAGTCAGCGCCGTGTGAATATAATCCATGCAACCGTCTCCTTTTTTCTGTTTTCCGTTTAGTATGATCCAATCAACGGTTTTCTATGTCCGATGGATTTTGCATATTTTTTATTCCCAAATTGCAAAAATTATGTAAATGCAAATGAGTATATTTTGATTCCACGTTGTTCCTTTTTCATTATTTCAGGAACATATGTAATTTTTATTCTCAATTCACCCTGTATTTTGACTGTTATGCCGCTATTTTTTCAACTTTATTCTGGCTATAATGAAGTCATAAGAATTGGAACAAGGAGGGATTATCATGAAACAGTTCCAGTATACCATCACGCGCGACCACGGCATTTGCTGTCGATCTGCTGCGGCTCTTGCAAAAATCAGTAAGGAGCATGGCAATTGCATTGAAATTAAAAAAGATAAAACCAGCGTTAACGCATCCCGTATGATGGCCGTCATGTGGCTGAATATTCGCTGCGGCGATACCATCTGTATATCCGCAGACGGCGAAAACGAAGCGTCCGCTGTCCATTCGATCCGCTCCTACTGCGCGGCCAACCTGTAACGCCGTTCTACTTGCAGCAAAAATAAACCACAGACCGTTTTGGCATCCTCCGTTACGGCTGTGGTCTTTTTTTATTGCTGTGGTATTTTTTCATTGTATAACAGGGTTTGGATTTGTATTACCTACTTGACGGCGTCCGAGGATCAGATATACTATAAAAAAGGAGGAATCGTTTATGCTGACACGTTGGAAAATCACCCTTTCTGGGCGCGTACAGGGCATTGGCTTGCGCTTCCGTGCAAAAATGGGCGCACAGCAATATAAAATAACCGGCTGGATCAGAAATCTGGACAATGGCGATGTCGAGTTGGAAATCCAGGGTGAAGAATACGCCGTCGATTGTTATGTCAATCATATCCGTACCCTCCCGGGTGTACAGGTCTCATATATGCATGCGGATGAACTGGATGTGATCGCAGAAGATCGGTTCCGAATCCGATAAATCTGAATAGAAACAAACCGCTTATCTCCCCGTCGGGAATAAGCGGTTTTATCGTATGCACCGTAATCCATCATAAAAATATCTCAACGACAATTACCGATTGTCCAGCGTCCACTGTCCGGCGCGCAAAATAACATTGCGCAGGGTGTATTCTGCAACCGAAAATGTGCTCATACCCATGTAATCATTTGCCGCATCGGAATAGACGCCACCCACAAAATTGATGGAATTGGACACTTCTACAGTGGATGAGAACAAAATGCCCTTTTCATAACACCATCTGGCAAGTGTACCTTTGGATGTCGATTTGGATACGCTCGCCGGAGCATCTCCCGCTTGATTGATCAACAGGGAGTAGCCCGAACCAAAATAATCGGGATATTGTTTTTTGAAAGCAATCGAACAATCTACCAATGATTGATACATCAATCCAAGCCAACGGTCATCGCATACCGTCGTATAAAATTGCCGCTGTAATCTGGAATAATTGTGGTGATCGATCACGATATCCGGTTTCAAATACGCTGTGATTGCCATAGCCAATTGCGTTTCAAATTCACTCCCAGCGGACGCTCCCGTATAATCATCGGTATCTTCCTCTGCCAGTGTCCAATTGAGAACCGGGAAATTCCGATTGAGGTTGACTCCGTTTGCGTTGGTGCGCAAATTATGATACAGTCCATACCCATTGAGACATGGCAAAATATACACATCAAATGCTGCACGCAGCTTGAAAAAATTTACATCGGACAAAATCCCATCGCACAATTGTTTGGCGAACAGGTACGCATTATACGGCGCGGCATATTCCGAACCATGTACGCCACAGACAATCAACAGCTTTGCTTTTTTGCACGTGCCATCATTTCCGGCATAGGTATTTGATTCACAAAAGGAATATAAATAGGTCTTATACGCCGGCGTGATATCATAGGTACCGCTGCTTGTCACACCGTTGGCATACGTTGGGTAACTCATGCTGCACAACTGAGCCGCATCTGATTTTGTCACATAGTCAGGATGTGCTGTGACCAGCCCGTCAAACAGTTCATAGACCTGTTCCAATGTCTCAGGCAAGGCATCCGTGGACAAATCCACACCTGACAACGCATCTGATACGTCACGCATATTGTGATCGATATCAAACGTTACCAGCGATCGTTTGACTGCACAGGAAACCGTCACATGTTCAACATAGGAAAGATCAATATCGTTGGAACTGCTTGCACCATCGCGCAATGAAATGCGATATCGATATGTGCTGTGGTCGAAATCCCTCACTTCAGCAAATGTACTGTATTCCTTATAATCTACGAAATTCCCATCCATATCGTATCGGAACACATACAGTGCCGCCGCTTCGTCTGTCGATATTTTGCGCACATCGTCCGGAAGGAAACCGCTTCGAATACGTTTGGTAAAATTGGCTGCACTGCTCAGACCATCTGTGCCATCTGAGGTCTTGATATGACCGCATTCCCATGCCGTGTCTAACACGCCATCGAGACCGGCAAGGCGTTTCATCTGTTGTCTGTTTGTTTCCTGCAGCTTTGTGATCTCACCGCCGATCATCTTTGCATCGCCTGCTTCGCCGGCACGGGACAACGTTCTATCTGTCATCACAATCAATTCAATATGTTCTGAATAGGTTGTATCTATGACCTGGGTGACGGTTGTACTTTGTACAACCACTCTCATTTGAACTGCCTGTGTCTGTTCTGCCAACACATCCGGTACAAACATCGCCTGCACCCATCCCAAACTTGATATTGCAACAAACGCACCATCTGCATCGTATAAAAATGCACGCACTTTTGCTTCCCCATCGGTTTTTATCCAGACAACATTCTCTGGAATACAGTCGATTGTCCGGATCCTGGTCTGATAATCTTCTTCCAAACCGCCTGAAATGATGTGTCCACTTTCCCATAAAGCCTGTGTATTGATATTTTTTTCAAGCGCTTCAGAAAGCTGTCCAACCATCGTTTTATTCGATTCAATCTGATCCGCCTGTGCCGCTGTCGCACCTGCGGTAATTTTCCCCTCATCGGCAAGCGCAGAAACTGCATCCTCAATCTGTTGATCTGTCGGCGCACCAATCTGGAGTGCTTTTGCCGCCATGCCGCGCGCAAGGATATCAATCATCAATCCGTTCCTCCAAATTTCACCCATGTTGCGGATTCAAAATCAAACAGATACATCATCCCCGTATCCATTTCGATAAATGAACTTCCATTGGCAATAATCCGTTTTAAAAAATTCGGAGAAGGTTTTGAATCGGACGAAAGTCCGCAAAGATCAAATCGCACAATATTATCACAAAGATAATCATAGCAGACAGTGGAAACCATAGAATCATTCCTTTCAAATGAAGATATCACCATAATACCTTTGCCGCCAAAAATGTCTACTGCAATAAATCTTTGCGCTGTGGAAACGATTGTTTTACATAAACCCACAAACTCATGCGCTGACGTTTTTTCATGTGGCACGCACGTGCGTCAAAAAACAAAAAACCGTTTATTTCCGAAGAAACAAACGGTTTTTATGTGGAGCTAATGGTCGGATTTGAACCGACGACCTGCTCATTACGAGTTGTTTGTTCTAGCTGTTGACTACTTGCGAATGTTGCAGTACATAGGGGGTTAACGCCGTATTATGCGTTTTATCTGTCGTATTTGTGCAGTCATCTTCGCCCGTCTGTAGGGGGATTCACCCCAAATTCACCCCTAGGTTGAACAATTCGTTCACCGTGTGACTGTCCCTTTTTTAAGGCGTCGGAAATGTCGGGTCAGACATGGGGTAACGTTTCGTTACTCTCTTGTCATGGGGTCGTGTTTCGCGACCCCATGCGGTGCACTGTGATGTTGGGTCACGTTTCTGTGTTTCAGTTCACGCCCCTGCGAGAAGGGCGACAAACAATGATGAAATCTCTTGACGAACAACTTATTCCGTGATATGCTGAACATAACACGAGAGGCATACCCGATAGACGGCTACGCCCTCCAAGCGAATAATTTAGAAAAAGTAACTCGCCTTATGTGGAAGTCAGGCGGGTTACTTCTTTTTATTTACCGTGATAATCAGGGTGATAATGCCGATGATAACCAATGTATACTGAAACAGCGCTTCATAAGTGACCATAGGGCAGCCCTCCTTGTAAAAAACTCGAAGGGCAAAGAAGTCTGCCCTCCGTCCGGAAATGAAAGGAGGGGCAGCCGCCTACCGTTTTCGTGGTATGCCTCTGAGGATTATGATAGCAGAACCGACAAACTCAGTCAAGATTATTAGCAGGGCGACAGCTTCACGCGGGCAAGCCCTGCTTTTCTTTTGCCCTCAGATGCCCTGTATTGCGTTTTACCCGCTGGACATGATTTACACCATGAATAGGAGAAACTCGCAGGAAGGGGCGCTGACGCTTGAAAGAACAGGTGTTCTGATTGAGTGTGTATCTGACGGGCGTATATTTAGATTTTTCAGACCCTATAAAAGGTGATGATAAATTTTCAGCCGTCTGAATTTCGGATGAATGGTTTATACAGAAAAAGAGCAGATCACTGTGGGGCTACTCTGTGTAGTTTGTTGTTGATTATACCACAGTCTCCAGCGGATCAGCTGTCACTGGCATATCCGCCACAGTGAACGGGTCGATATCAATGCACTGCGCCGGATCATGCTCACCTGTCAAATCCCAGGCAACAGTGTCATTTAATACGGTTAGACGCGATGCAAAGAAAGTTTCATCCCTCAGCTGCTCAAACACGCCGCCTTGGGCAATCATCGGTTTCATGTCAATGCGGCGTATCGTGCCGTCGTTCAAATAGGCATATACGGTATAATCGTCACCCGCAATGGCTTGCAATACCTTTGGGAAAATCTGATCCATCGTGCATCCTCCTTTCGGTCAGATCAGCGGATTGATACGGTTTAGCGGCTTGGCATCCTTGGACAGCTCCCAGTTCTGCATCAGTTCATCCTTGTGGATTTCGCACCATGCAAGCACCAGCTTTAATTGTCTGTTCGGGAGTGCACCGGTCAATACTGTACCATTTTCGATATCAATAAGCGCCTTACGTCCGGCATACTCTACATGAAAGTGTGGCGGGTTGTGGTCGCTATAATACATGGTCACGCGGATACCGTAAAACAGAGATATTTCAGGCATGATTTTCACCGACCTTTTCTGTCGTCTCGCTGGCGGGCGTGTCATCCCGCTGCATGGTTTCATCTATCGCACGATTGATAAATGCTGTTGTGCTCTCGCCCTGCGCCCGTGCGTGCGCCTGTACAGCTGTTCTGCGCTCTGGGGTCATTCTCACCTTGACCTCCACAAACTTGCTCATATAGGCTTTCTGGGCACGTTTCTGAGCATCTGTTTTTGGTTTATGTTCTGCCATTAACTTACCTCCCTTTGTGTAGATATACTTGTTTCATTGTACTGTTATTATACCTCAAAAAGCAATCTAAGACTAGATAAAATATAAACAAATCTAGGGCTAGATATTTAGCTGTTCTGCCAATTGATATCTACGACCAGTCATTATATAATATAATCACAGCAAGGGAACAGAGGACAGCCGGAAGAAGCGGTAGCCAAGCCGTTACAGCCGAAAGCGTCCGATACTTCAAGCCATATACCGCGTGAGCCTACGGGCAACAGTCAGGAAGATGCTTGAGGGGCTACAACTCAGTTCCACAACATACAAGGAGGTACATATCATGAGCACAAACGAAATGACGAACGCTGTCAACCAGCTCCGCGAGCTGCGCCGCATGGCCGACGAGCTTAACGCTGAGATGGAAGCCATCAAGGACGAGATCAAGGCGCATATGTCCGCCGCCGATCTGGAAGAGCTGACC
>CALWUF010000004.1 GCA_944384655.1 uncultured Butyricicoccus sp.
CTGTTGGTTCCTGCCTGGTCAATCCGAACCTTCAGGAAGAGTCCGGTATCCCGGATGTTGACACCGCAGTTGTTACGATGAAAATGGCAAATGGTGCCATCGCGACCATCAACAATTCCCGTCAGGCAGTCTATGGCTATGATCAGAGAGTTGAAGTATTCGGCTCGAAGGGCATGGCTGCTGATCAGAATGACCTGATGTCCACCGCGACGATCACCACCGTTGACGGCGCACTGTCTGAGAAGCCGAAGTGGTTCTTCCTGGAGCGTTACAACGATGCATTCATCGAGCAGATTAAGTTCTTCATCGATTCGATTGTCAATGACAAGCCGACCGTAGTTGGCGCATATGATGGTCTGCGTCCGGTTCTGATGGCTGCTGCTGCAACAGAATCCTGCCGCAACGGCGGTGTTTGGGTGAAAGTTGCCGAGTAACTCATCGCCAATACCTGTTCAATTGTTAAAACGGAAAGCCGTCCTGCACAAGCGGGGCGGCTTTTTTCCTGCATATGGATTTAAAGAAAATCGGCGTCTGTCAGATTACAGCGGAATTTAATAGAGATATCTGTAATTTGTATGCGGGGGTCTGGCATGCGATGATTGGTGAGATAATCGTATAATAAATGAATGGGGCGTGAGCCTTGTGTTTGTACATCTTGTCCGATGATAAAATCCACTGTACCATTGCGAATCATGTCGATGCTTGCACGGGTGATATCATGGATGACCACATGGATTTTTCCTGCATTGCCCGTTTTGCGCAGCGCTTCGCATACGCCGCTGCGACCGACTGAGGTCAAATAAATACCCGTTAATTCCGGATCCGCTTCCATGGCGCGCAGGGCAATGCGTTCAGACAGTTGTGAGTCCAGAAAACAGCATTCCGGATGCAGGATCTGAATTTCCGGGAAGGAGTCACTCAGTTCAGCAGTAAATCCGGTCAATCGCTGGCTGTCGGCAT
This sequence comes from uncultured Butyricicoccus sp., assembly GCA_944384655.1. GTDB lineage: Bacteria > Bacillota > Clostridia > Oscillospirales > Butyricicoccaceae > Butyricicoccus_A. The sequence goes on from CALWUF010000004.1 coordinate 961, forward strand.
AATGTCCACTGCGTTGTCCTGTGATGGGAAGGACGTGCCCTGTTCCGCCCATGACAAGACCGAGCATGGCAGCGGCGGAGCGCCCGGAAGCCAGATTATCCGGTCCGACATAGGCGATGCGGTTGGCGTCACTGATATCCGTATTCAATGTGACAACCGGGATGCCATGCTGTTCAGACAGTTCATTGATTTTTTCACGGATTTGTGTGTTTGCAAGCGGCATGAGTGCAAGTCCATCAATTTGTTCAATTTCTACCAGTTCATCAATCAGTGCGAGCTGATGATGGATATCTACACCGTCCATGGTGCGCAGAATGATTTTTACCGGCAACAATTCTTTATCTGGAAAATTTTCAAACAATGTGCACAGGCGTTGGACAAAGCCGGAAGTCGCGGAATGTAAAACCACGCCAATACGCCAGGTTTTGAGCATGGAGGGGATGAGCCGCGTAGAAATATATCCCATCTCGCGGGCCGTTTCACGTACACGCGCCGCGACTTCCGGACGAATACCCGGTTTGCCGTGCAGGGCACGGTCTACCGTGCCGCGTGAAACGCCACAGGCATCTGCAATCTGCTGCATGGTAACCATAATGAACAACAACTCCTTCCTCATCTTATCATAACATACATGCGGCGGAATCACCAGATGTGCAAATGCACGAAAGTACGGACACTGCGTGCACAAAAAACGGGGCAATGCCGCCAAATTTGGATAAATTAGACAACAAAGCAGGGGGCGGCTTGGCAATATTTACGGGATTTTGCACGAAGGAATGATAGTTGTCAAAACCTCTTGCGACAGATGTACGGAATGTGATATGGTAAGAGTGTCAGGGAGAGATGTTCATCAAAGAAGAGAAGAAACTTCCCTCCTACGGCTCTGATGAACCGTATTGTCAAACGTTCCAACGGTTTTTTCGGTGCATCCGTATGCCCAAGGCGGATGCACCGGAAAAAAACCACCGCATGCCCAAGTACAGTTCACCTACGGAAAAAAGAAGGAGATTGTCTTATGAAAATCGGATTTAATGAAGCAAATGACCGTTTCTGCAAAAACCACAGCGTCATGAAAGATCTCGAGCTGTGCGAAAAGTATGGCTTTGATTTCATCGATATCCAGTCTGAATGCCTGGATCGTGATTTGGAGAAGGGTGTTGTTACCATTGAAGAGCTGGGTGCATGGTTCGCTTCCCATCATCTCAAAATGCTGTCATACAATGCCCTGTGCTTCTTCAACATGAAGCAGACAGATGAGGAAAGGGCTGCTGTTATGGCAGAACTGGATGAAATCATCCGCCGATGCAACATTTTGGGCTGTAAAATGATCGTTGTCGTCCCGTCGCAGGATATGAAGGAACGTGGTCTCCAGCCGACCCGGAAGCAAATCCGTGAGGATGCCGTTGCGGTCCTGAAGGAAATGGTAAAGAAGGTTGAACCGTATGGCATCAAGCTGTCACTGGAATTCTGTGGCGCACCGGATATGACAATCAATCGTTTTGAAGATGCCTATGCCATTGTGGAGGCTGTTGATTCGCCGTTGGTTGGCGTTACTTTGGATCAGTATCACTTTTATGCAATGGGTTCCGGTTGGGAGACCCTGGAAAAAGCAGATGGCAAGAAGATTTTCGTCTGGCACCTGAATGGTACAGAGGATATGCCATGTGGTTCATACTATAACAACGATGAGAAGCGTATGTGGCCGGATGCCGAAGGCGATTGCCTGCCCCATGCACGCTATGCGGATACACTGAAGAAGATCGGTTTTGAGGGCGATTGCTGCACCATCGAAATTTTCCGTCCGGAATACTATGAGATGACGCAGGAAGAGAACGTAAAGAAGTCTGCTGAGGTCACCAAAGCACATGTTGCAAAGTATTGCAAATGAGTCAAATACAATCGATTCGGATAAGGAGAAAATAAGTATGGCAAATGTACGTTTTGGCGTAGTCGGATGCGGTCGTATCGGCAAGCTCCACATCAATAACCTGCTCAACAACATCGAAGGCGCTGAAGTTGTCGCAGCAGCCGATCCGATGCTCGATAAGTCCGGCGCACGCGAGTGGCTGGCACAGAGGGGTATCACCAATGCATCCACCGATTATATGGATGTCATCAACAATCCGGATGTCGATGCGGTCATGGTTTGCTCTTCTACGGATACGCATTCCATCATTTCCCTCGCGGCAGTCAATGCAGGCAAGCATGTATTCTGTGAGAAGCCGGTTGACTATGATGTAGACAAGATCAAAGCTGTCATGGCAGCCGTTGAAGAAAAGGGCGTCAAGTTCCAGGTTGGCTTTAACCGCCGTTTTGACCACAACCACAAGGCTGTTGCAGACGCCGTCAAGGCTGGCAAGATCGGCGATCCGCATTACATCAACGTTTCTTCCCGCGATC
>CALWUF010000005.1 GCA_944384655.1 uncultured Butyricicoccus sp.
GATCGCGGGAAGAAACGTTGATGTAATGCGGATCGCCGATCTTGCCAGCCTTGACGGCGTCTGCAACAGCCTTGTGGTTGTGGTCAAAACGGCGGTTAAAGCCAACCTGGAACTTGACGCCCTTTTCCTCTACCAGTGCGAGCAGTGCCTTGATCTTTGCAATATCGTAATCGATTGGCTTCTCACAGAATACATGCTTGCCAGCCTTGACAGCTTCCATCGAAACCTCACAATGGGTATCTGTGGAAGAGCAAACCATAACAACGTCCACATCCGGATTGTTGATCACATCCATATAATCGGTGGATGCATTGGTGATACCTTTCTGTGCCAGCCACTCGCGTGCGCCGGACTTATCGAGCATCGGATCGGCTGCTGCGACAACTTCAGCGCCTTCGATGTTGTTGAGCAGGTTATTGATGTGGAGCTTGCCGATACGACCGCATCCAACTACGCCAAAACGTACATTTGCCATGACCTTTTCTCTCCTTGTCTATACAAATCATGTGCGCCAGAAAATCGGATATCCGCGGCGAAACCGCCGCAGGATATCCTTTTTCTGTTCAAAATGTGATTATATTCGGGAATTACTTTGCCATTTCAGCGGTGATGTACTCATACGCCATCTTCGCATATTTAAATGGATTTGCCTTCGCCGGGTCCTGTTCAGCCTCAACCATGATCCAGCCTTCGTAGCCGATTTCATCGAGCTTCTTCAGAACGCTCGGGAAGTCTACGCAACCTTCCGGATCGCCCGGAACGGTAAATGCGCCATTGCGAACCGCCTTGAGGAAGGACCAGCTTTCCTTGATGGCCTGATCGCGAACCGGCTTACGCATATTCTTCAGATGTACATGACCGATTCTGTTCGGGAACTTTTCGAGGATCGCCAACGGGTCAACTTCAGAGAAGGTCCAATGACCGGTATCATAGCACAGCAGCAGATCGTCAGACGTATTCTCCAGCATACGAACCGTCTCTTCCAGCGTCTGAACGCACGTGCCCATGTGATGATGGAAGCATGCACGGATGCCATTGCTCTTTGCATACTCAGCCAGCTTGTCCAGGCCCTCGCACATACGCATAAACTCATCATCGGTAAACAGCGCCTTGTTGTCGAAGATAGACAGCTCCTGATTGCCCTGGATGGAGTACGACTGCTCAGAAATGTTAATTGCAGTTGCGCCGGCGTAGGACAGGTACTCAATTTCCTTCTTGAACTCCTCAAAGGTTTCCTCATACGGCTTGGTGCCGAGGAAGGAAGAGAACCACTTAGAAGCGATGGTCATGCCGCGCAGATCAAGCGCTTCCTTCAGTTCCTTGACGTCGGACGGATACTTGTGTCCAACTTCACAGCCGGTGAATCCAGCCAGGCGCATCTCCGAAATGCACTGCTGGAACGTGTTCTCGTCGCCGAGATCCCACATATCATCGTTGGTCCAGCCGATCGGGCAGATACCAAGTTTGATATCCTTGTTTGTGAACATAATCACAACACCTCCATGATTTTATACTCCCGCCTGTGCACCTTTTATCCGCATGAAATCTCTCCAAATTTCCATGCTGCGCCCAGGCAGGCAATAGGCTTTTCTCCTACATTATTATGATATCGGATACAGGTGTATTTGTCAAATGTTTTGTGCAATTTGGTTAATTATTTTTTGACTTTTCCGCGAATATATCTTATTTTTACAAATGTATTGGTTATATTCGCTATATACTCCATAAATATATTCTGTTTTATGGATAAATTGATTTATAAAATATAACCATCAAAAAAATTGCGGTACTTTCGCTGTTTTTTCAAATAATTGTGGTTTTCCGGCGCACAAAAATGACCGCTCCCAAACGGGAGCGGCATGATGTAATATTCACAAATGATATGCGCGTCTTTTGCATATCCCTATACCCGGCATAATCAGCACGCGCCGGCACATTCCGCTGTCATCGATATCCCCGACCAACCAAAAAAGCGCCGCCCCCAAAATGGGGGCGGCGCAACTGTATGGAATGATACGGTCTTACTTTCTTGCAATAACCTTCTTGACGTTGGCAATGATCTCTTCCGCCGTCAGCTTGTATGCTTCCTGGAGGAAGTTCTGTGCGCCAACCTGACCAAACTGGTCATGTACGCCGACCATCTCAACCGGAGCCGGGCACTGCTCAGCCAGGACGCGTGCAACGGCAGAACCCAGACCGCAGGTGCAGTTGTGGTTCTCCGCAGTTACGATTGCGCCGGTCTCCTTGGCAGCCTTTACGATCAGTTCTTCGTCGATCGGCTTCCAGGTGAACATGTCGATGACGCGGATCTGAATGCCCTCCGCTTCCAGTGCTTCATATGCCTTCAATGCCTCATCAACCATGATGCCGGAAGCAATGACGGTAGCCTGGTCATCTGCGCTTTCCTTGAGGGTTACGCCCTTGCCGATTTCAAAGTCGGAACCGTCGGCATAAATGGTGGTAAAGCCCTTGCGGATCATACGCATGTAGGAGATACGTCCGTCTACTGCGGTCAGCTTCTTGGTCAGCGCGTAAACCTGTGCATAGTCAACCGGATCGATGACAATGGCATCCGGAACGGACAGGTACAGTGCGCAATCCTCAAACGGCATATGGGTGCCGCCGTTGTATGCCGCGCATACGCCCGGGTCAGAGCCGAGGATCTTCACGCCCAGCTTTGCATAAGCCGCAGACATAAACGCCTGATCGAATGCACGGCGGGAAGAGAAGCAGCCAAAGGAATGCATCCAAACCTTCTTACCGGTAGCCGTCAGACCAGCCGCAACACCCATGGCATTTGCCTCTGCGATGCCCGCATTGATGGTACGGTCCGGATATGCAGCCAGCAGTTTTTTGGTGTTGATGCAGCCCATCAGGTCACAATCGACATGGACCACGGACTTGTCCGCCTCCATGAGTTCAAGCATAGCCTGGACATAGCCGTCACGGCAGCTACGCTTATCTTTTTCGTGCTTTCCAATCAAAGTGAAACTCATTTTGCATGCCCTCCTTACTTTGCAGCCTTCACAGCAGCAAGCTCTGCTTCTGCTGCAGCGATTGCTTCTTCCCACTGCTCCGGAGACGGCTGCGAGCTGTGTGCAGCGGAAGGCTCAGCGAAGGTAGCGCCCTTGCCCTTGATGGTGTTCAGGACGATGCAGGTTGGAACGCCCTTAACCGTCAGCGCTTCATGGACTGCGTCATAAATCTGCTCTACATCATTGCCGTCGGCAACGTCGATGACATTCCAGCCAAACGCATCAAACTTTGCGCCGATGCCCTTGCCATGGCTCATAACGCTGTCAACCGCACCGTCGAGCTGATTCTTGTTATTGTCTACAAAGCAGGTCAGATTGTCCAGTTTATAATGTGCTGCGAACTGAGCAGCTTCCCAAACCTGACCTTCATCACATTCGCCGTCACCGACAAATACATAGACATGATTGTCACGACCATCGATCTTGTTGCCGAGAGCGGCGCCCGTTGCGGTGGACATGCCCTGACCGAGAGAGCCAGTGGTCAGATCGACACCCGGGGTCTTGGTACGGTCGGTATGAGACGGGAAGTTTGTGCTCGGCTTGTTGAGCGTGCGGGTCTCTTCCAGCGGATAGAAGCCCTTGAGTGCGAGCGTTGCGTATGCACACGGACCTGCATGACCCTTGGACAGGACACACCAATCGCGGTCTTCCCAACGCGGATTTTTCGGGTCAACCTTCATGACATCGCCATACAGGACAGCCATTGCCTCGACGATCGACATCGAGCCGCCGACATGTCCAAAGCCAAGCGAACCGATGGTCTTCAGGGTCTCAACACGGATTTCTGCTGCGAATTCACGGAGAGCCTGCATCTTTTCTGCTTTCTGCATTGAATACACCTACCTATTCCTAATTCATAAATTGTAGTACGGTTTTACGGCGCAAAATCTGCGCCTGATAGAAGCCGCACAGCAGTTTCTTTGATTTTATCATTTTTGCCCACAGATTGCAATGCTCGCCCCGGTAATTTTATCGATTTTTTCAATACGTACCAAAATTTTGAGGAAGTTATCGTAATATTTTCACCAATTGTTGTCGAACTTCACGCCATCTTTTCCCCAAAAGATACAAATTTTTTTCGATATATGGTTCCATTTTGTTTAACTTTCTGGTATACTAATAACATCAGCATAGGATATACCCCGTATGCCCATGATTATTTCACAACATATCGCGGCATAAAGCAGGCGTTCGCACAGGATTTCCCTCAATTTAAACTCCCTATACGCCAGTTTGCGGCAAAACGCATCCCTGGCTGCACCGCCGGAAGGTCTGATGTGCCCTGAAGTCGTGCCCCATTGTCCGGAGAAAGTAGGCGCTTATGAAAATCAGCAGACTCAATTCCATCGAAGAATATGTGTTGTCCCAGAAGACCGTCTCCATTGACGAGTTGTGTGACGTTTTTAATGTTTCTAAAAATACCATCCGCCGCGACCTGAATGAACTGGAAGCGCGCGGACATATTGCAAAAGTATATGGAGGCGTTACCGCAATCACACCGGAGGATGTCATGCCATTGCCGGTGCGTTCCGGTCTCAATCCGGCCGCAAAAGACTACATCGGTCAACTCGCTGTGCGTGAAATTTCTGACGGTGATACCGTCTTCATCGATTCCGGATCAACGGCTGTCTGTGTGCTGCGCCACTTGCCGCCTCGCATGAAACTGACCATTGTCACACATTCATTGCCCGCCATGGTGGAAGCTTCCAAATTTGACAATGTCAATCTGATTTCGCTCGGCGGTGTTTACAACGCCTCTACCAGTTCGTTTGTCGGCATCTCGGCGCAGCAGGCGCTGTCCGACCTTCGCATTTCCAAGGCATTTCTCAGCGCGACCGGCGTCACCGTCGAATCCGGCATGAGCAACACCACATTTCTCGAAGCCGAAATCAAACGCGGCGTTGTTGCACATGCATCGCATGTGATTCTCATTGCCGACAATTCCAAGCTGGGGCACGATGCAACCGTGACCTTCTGCCGTTTACAGGACATCGCCACATTTATCACGGACCAACAGCCTGCGCCCAAGTTCGTAGAGTTCTGCCGTGCGCACAACGTGCGCATTCTCTGGGATTAAAGCGATCTCGTCTGAGCATTGGTACATATTTACCAATCCCCTGGTTAATCCTATTTTCCATGAGTTTGTTATCCTCTTTGAGGTACACAAAATACACGACACATGTGAAGCAAATTGTCATTTGTTGCACACATGTAAACCACACAGAAAGTTGGAGGTATTTTTATGAAAAAACGCATGATACTACTTCTCTCAGTCACCGCACTGGCAGCATTTCTTCTGATGGGCTGTGGAAACTCCGCGGATGACACGTCAAATTCTACGAACACCTCATCCGCACAGACCAGCGAGGACACCACCAACAACGACGATACCGCTACTCAGGACGACACCGCAACAACCGGCGACGATACTGCAACAACTGACGACGACGCTGCAACTACTGGCGACGACACCGCTCAGACCAATACCGAGGCAACGGATGATGACATCGCTGCGCTGGAAACAAAGGTTTCCGATGCGATCGCAGCCGCAGATGCAGCTACCCCATCGGGTACACGGGATTCCGACCGCGAGCTGTTTATGGAACACAAAATGGCTCTCGATTCGCTCGACCGGGAGGTTGATGTGTATGAAGACTCATTGGAAACGCAATATCGCAATGGCGAGCTGAGCTATGAAGATTTCCGCACAAAGGATGTTCAGGCCGAAAAGTTGGAAGACGATCTGGATGACGCAGAGGACCGTCTCGAAGACCGTTTCAACATGGACGATTGACCAGCATAACCCGCACAAAAAAGAGGATGCCCCGGCATCCTCTTTCTTTTTCGTTTTTATTTCCTGCGCGCTGTGCATTCACTCACAGGGATAGCCCGCAGCCTTTTCCTCCCGTTGCCGTACAGTATCCAAGTAGATGCGCCCCCAAGCGCACATCGCATTGAGAATGGGCAAGACGGTTTGTCCAAACTCCGTCAACTCATACTCTACCTTCGGCGGTACGACCGGATAGACCCGCCGGATAATCAATCCGTCAGTTTCCAGCTCACGCAGTTGCTGTGTGAGCATTTTGGGCGTGATTTTCGGCATCATTTTTTGCAGCGCACCAAAGCGCAGCGCACCTCCCGTCAAATGATCCAGTATCAGCGCTTTCCATTTGCCGCCAATCAATCCAAGCGTCGCCTCAATCGGGCAGTCGTAGGGGATATTGCTGCAATCGCGTTTCATCAGGCTCCCTCCTTATGGTTGCCCCCATCAGATAGTTTCCATTCCCATAGTCGCTACCCAAAAAGTGCATTCTTGCTTTTCCGAAATTTTCTGTTACTATTATAACATCAACCGGCGTATTCCACAAGGACGCCAACCCCTGCATCGCAAAAAAGCGGTCCTCGCTGCATTGTTTTCAATCTTTTTCTGATTTGACTACGATTGCACGCCATTATGTCAAAATTATTGTCGACTTGCACAATTTTATGTTCGCTTTTTATCATGTGTCTTCTTGAAAACGACAACATGTCATGATATAATAACAATAAATTATGCAAACAGGGATACCATACGCCCTTTTTGCAGCATTGTACTTCAAGGTTCTGCCGGTTCCCGGCACAGAGAAAGGTGTGTTTTACAATGTACATGGATAAGGAAGTCAAGCGCGGCTATAACGAGTACCTGCGTCTTGATGAAGGCGATGGCAAAGACGGTATGATGGATGTTGCGCTCCTGGTTATGGAAGCCGGCGATACATATACCATCGAAGAGACTGACAAGGAAGTGGCATGCCTGCTGTTCGACGGCGACGTCAACATGGCATGGGATGACCAGAGTGTCGACATGGTTCGTCCGAACCCGTTCGACTATAATCCGTGGTGCCTGCATGTCTGCAAGCAGACCAAGATTGTCATCACGGCAAAAGGCGCATCCAACATTTATGTTCAGAAAACCCTGAACGACAAGGTCGCTCCGGAATTTAAGAACAAACTGTTCACCCCGGATGATACCGATACCTGGGCACGCGGTACTGGCGGCGTTCTGCAAAACTGCATCAAGCGCGATGTGCGCACCTGCTTCGATCTGGATATCGCTCCGTACTCCAACATGGTTCTGGGCGAAGTTGTCAACCTGCCGGGCAAGTGGTCTTCTTACCCGCCGCACTCCCATCCGCAGCCGGAAGTTTACTTCTATCGCTATGACAAGCCGATGGGCTATGGCGCAGGCTGGGGCAACGGCGAACTGTATGAAACCCATCATAACGGCTGCGCCCTGATCACCAAGGATTGCCATTCCCAGGTAACTGCACCAGGTTATGCCTGCTGCTATGCATGGGGTATCCGTCATCTGCCGGGCGATCCGTGGGACAAGACCCGTATTGACGATCCTACCCACGAATGGCTGGTCAAGGATGATGCGGACGAGCACATCTGGAAATGCCCGACCGGCTACTAATCCATCCGCTTATTGTAACAATAAGGATATATATTTGAAAACAATGTGAGAATTGTGTATCAATTTGCATGAGGAGGAAATTCCAATGAAACACATGGAAACCGTCCGTCTGACGACAAGCCAGGCTTGCATCCGCTTCCTGGAAAATCAGTATGTCAGCTACATTGATATGGACGGCAATGAAGTTGAACAGAAGTTCATCCGCGGTATCTTTATGATCCCGGGTCACGGCAACTGTGTCGGCTACTGCAACGGTATTGAGCAGGAAATCAAGGATCTGGAAGTGTATCAGGGTAAGAACGAACAGGGTATGGCTCTGGCCGCTGTTGCATTCTCCCGTCAGCTTCGACGTAAACAGGCATTCGTCTGCACCTCTTCCGTAGGTCCTGGCGCCTGCAACATGATCACGGCAGCCGCTACCGCTACTGCAAACAATATCCCGGTTCTGCTGATGCCAGGCGATGTTTACGCATCCCGTCAGCCTGACCCGGTTCTGCAGCAGATGGAACAGCCGCAGAACCTGACCATCTCTGCACACGATTCCTTCCAGGCTGTTGTCAAGTACTGGGGTCGTGTAAACCGTCCGGAGCAGATCATGACCGATATGATCTCTGCTTTCCGTGTTATGACCGATCCGGGCAACTGCGGCGCTGTTGCTGTTTCTATCCCGCAGGACGTTCAGGGCGAAGCATACGATTATCCGGTAGACTTCTTCAAAAAGCGCGTTTGGAACATCGAGCGCCGTCCGGCTACCAAGAAGGCTGCAAAGAAGGCTGCTGAAATCATCAAGGGCGCAAAGAAACCGCTTCTGATCTGCGGCGGCGGCGTGCGTTATGCCGAAGCGCACAAGGTATTCCGCGCATTCGCTGAAAAGTACGGCATTGCGTTCGGCGAAACCCAGGCGGGCAAATCTGCAATCGAATGGACGCATCCGCTCAGCCTCGGCGGTCTCGGCATCACTGGTACAGAGTGTGCAAATGCATTCGCACATGATTGTGATGTTGTTATCGGCGTCGGTACCCGTTACACCGACTTCACGACCGCTTCCAAGTGGCTGTATGATGTAAACGCAAAATTCGTCAACATCAACCCGTCTGAATTCCAGTGTCTGAAGATGGACGCATATCCGGTTGTTGCCGACGCCAATGAAGCCCTGACTGCAATCAGCGCTGAAATTGATGCAATGGGCGGCTATCATACCTCCGATGACTATGCGGCTGAAATCAAGAGATTGCAGGACGCCTGGTGGGCGGATGTCGATCGCATGGATCATACCGAATACATCGATGCAGAGTCCTATGTTCCGGAAATCCAGGATGCAAACCGCCGTGCGGTTGAGCATTTCATCGAATCCATCGGCTCCAAGCTGACCCAGACCGCTGCACTCGGTTACATCAACACTCATATTGCTCCGGATTCCATCTGTGTTGGCGCTGCCGGCTCCCTGCCGGGCGACCTCCAGGCACTGTGGAGAGCGTCTGTTCCGAACACCTATCATTGTGAATACGGCTATTCCTGCATGGGCTATGAAGTTGCCGGTGCATACGGCTGTAAGATCGCTTGCCCGGATCAGGAAGTTTATGCAATGTGCGGCGACGGTTCGTTCGATATGCTGCATTCCGAGCTGATCGCTTCCATCCAGTACGGCTATAAGATCAATGTTTGCCTGTTCGACAACGCTGCATATGGCTGCATCAACAACCTGCAGGTTGGTCAGGGCAACAAGTCCCGTACCACAGAGAAGAACATGCACATCCCGGGCACACCGTATGACGGCTGCGATCTGGGTCCGGCCATGAACATCGACTATGCCGGTGTCGCTGAGGCCTATGGCTGCAAGGTTTACCGTGTAAAGACCATCGATGAACTGGCTGCTGCACTGGAAGATTCCAAGAAGCAGGCGGTTTCCACGCTGATCGATATGAAGGTTCTGCCGAAGTCCATGTCCAAGGAATGGGAAGCTTGGTGGCGTGTCGGTGTTGCTTCTGTTTCCGACAAACCGGAAGTTCAGGAAGCTTACAAGAGACTGCAGGATCATCTGTACGAAGCCCGTCATTATTGATCCCACGCATTCTGAATACAAAATCAATCTGTTCCGCAGGAGCCTGTTCCAGGCTCCTGCTTTTTTCGCCCCAATTCTTTCTATTTGCTTACAATTTCGTAACGAAATGGCACATTCTCTGGTTTTTTGTCGATTTCATGGTATAATAAAAGCGCGTTGCATTTCAGCGCGATATAAAGGAAATCAGGAGGATATCATGAAGACAAGAGAGATATGTGCCGCATTGTTATGCAGTGTTATTTTGCTCGGCACGGCAGGCTGCGGATTGAACCCTGCATCCGGTTCCCAAAATCAGAATGGTTCTGCAAGCGCCACAGGCAGCGGACAACCCCAAGGCAGCGCAGCGGGCAGTGCATCCGATCCTTCCGTCCCCACAGGCGGGCTGGAAGAGGAAGTGAAACACCATCCCATTCCAGAGGGTGATAAATACATGGCAATTACGTTTGACGACGGTCCCACCGGCAATCAGGGTGGACGCACAGACCGTCTGCTCGACGGGCTGAACGCGCGCGGCGTACATGCAACATTTTTCCTGTGCGGCTATCGCATCAAAGACTTCAATTCCATGGCGAAACGCTATCTTGACGAAGGGCATGAAGTCGGCAATCACACCATGGATCATGTGCGCCTGGACTGTGAGGTCAGCGATGGCGGCTTGAAGCAGGTAGGCAGCAACAATGACCTGATCGCTTCGTATACCGGTGAAAAACCAACGGTCATGCGTCCGACTGGCGGTGCGTACAACGACAAGGTGATTGCATCCATGAAGCAGCTCGGCATGCCGATCATCCTGTGGAATCTCGACACGCTCGACTGGAAATACCGTGATGCTTCCAATGTCCGGGCGCGTATCATTGAACATGCAGAAGACGGCGCCATTGTCTTATCACATGACTTGTACGAGAGCACAGTAGAAGGCGTACTCTCGGCAATCGACGAACTGCAAGCACAAGGATATGCATTTGTCACAGTCTCGGAACTGGCACAGATCAAGGGTGTGACGCTTGAACCCGGCGAAGTCTATACAGACTTTACATATGAAACCCTGCATCCAGAGCCGGAGCCCACAGAGCCAACAGGACCTGAACATACCGAAAAAGCGCAGCCCAAACAATCGAACGCATAAAAAAAGACCGCCTGTGCCAATGCACAGGCGGCCTTTTAATTTGGTATGGATTGTTGTTCCTGTTCCGGAATTACAGGATGAAAGGATTACATTACCGTATACGTAACGTAACCACTCTCTGCCACGCCAAGCGGCGAGAAGATGATGTATGCAATCACCATGACGATCAGGGAAATGGCTGCAACAATTTTGCCCCACTTCCACGGAGTCAGATCGACAGCGCTGCGGTCTTCGAGTACGAAATCGGTTGCACGCGGATGTGCCTTGATGACAATGGCAACGATAATCATATCGACAACAAACAGGACTGCGGTGAAGTACAGGTAATGTACATTCGCCAGCGCTGCAATGTGATTGCGTGCCCAGAACTGCAGGAAGCAATACAGGACAACGTGGATCGGAATGACAACCTTCGGCAGCAGTGCGTCCGCCCTCTTGGACAGGAAACCAACAGCAAGGCAAACAAAAATCGGCGTGTTAAACGCTGCAAACGCAGAGTTTACGAAGGATGTAATACCGCCCATATACAGCATAAACGGAGCCAAAATAATGGCAAATACGGTCAAAACCGTGCCAAATCTCTGACCGATCTTTACGCAATGTGCGTCGGAGCAATTGGGGTTAAAGATCGGGCGATGGATATCCAACGCATAGATCGTAGATGCAGAATTCAGTACGGAGTTGAAGGACGACAGGATTGCGCCGAACATAACGGCTGCAAAGAAGCCCAGCAACCAGGTCGGCATAACATCATTGACAATCATTGCATAGGCAACGTCACCGTTGTCCTTCCAGACCTGTTCGCCATACAGGAAGTAGGCAATGATGCCCGGAACAACGATAATCAGCGGGGTGCAGATCTTCATGAACGACGCGTAAATTGCGCCCTTTTGCGCTTCTTTCAGGTTTTTTGCACCGAAAGTACGCTGAATGATCGACTGGTTGGTAGACCAGTAATACAGGTTATTGATAACCATACCGGTGAACAACAGCGGCCACGGCAGATATGGTTCATTCAAGTTGGACGGGTTCCATACGTTCAGACGAACCGGGTCAAGCGTCAGGAACTGATGCAGACCTTCGGAAAAACCGCCGCCATACTGGTTGCCCAGCTTAACCAGACCGAATACCGGAACCATCAAACCGCCGACAATCAGACCGATACCGTTGATGGAGTCAGACAGCGCAACGGCATGCAGACCGCCGAACAACGCATAGCATGCGCCGACGATTGCGATGACCGCGCCGAGGATCGCCAGGCACCAGAACTGGCTCAATCCGGTGAGTTCCTCAACATTGAAAATTTCCACGAATACCTGTGCGCCAGCGTACAGGATATTCGGCAGCATGATAACGACATACGAAAACAGTACGATGAGCGAAACCAGACGGCGCGCGAATTTATCGTAGCGTGTCTCAAAGAACTCCGGAACGGTTGTCAGACCGGTCTTGAGGTAACGCGGCATCAATACAAACGCCAGGAAGGTCAGTGCGATTGCAGAGGTAACCTCCCAGCCCATGGTGGACATACCAACACGTGCAGACTGTCCGTTGTTGCCAACGAGCTGTTCCGCGGACAGGTTGGTCATCAGCAAGGATCCGGCAATAATAATACCGATCAAGCTGTGACCTGCCAGGTAATAGCCATCCTGCGTATCCAGTTGATCGTCCTTCGTTCTCCACCACGAAATGACGGCAACCAGGATTGTAAACGCAAGGAATTCCACGGCAGTGATAATTAAATCCATTGCTCAACTTCTCCTTTTTTCACTTGTGTGCTCTCTCCAAAACGCCTCCTGTGATGTTCCGGATCATCACATTCAGCAATGCCGGCCGGGACTCCAACAACTTCCCGGCCAACGTCTGTTTATTATTATATCAGACGTCTTTACGTGTTTTCAAGATCGGAATATTCCGATTGATTGAGAAAAAATTCACCAACACTTGTGCAATATTTACAAAAAAATAACCATTTTCTCCATTTATGAACAAATTGTTACCAACAAAAACACGATTTAAAACAGAAAAAGTGCCGCATTCTCCTGAAAATGCAGCACTTTTTCCATCATACAACAACAAAAAGGATAGTATAATTTTTAACAAAGATGAAAGCCGAACAGCGGCTCCTGAATTCCGCCGGGATTAGACATGAAGCATTTACATATATGCCCAATCTCCTTGTCGTCTATACATCCTGTCAGCACAAGGATATCACATTTGTTATACAAAAGCAAGCACAAGTTTCGTTTTATATCTGGACGCGGAAAAAAAGCCACCGGTCTGATGACCGGTGGCTTTTGCAGATCTGTAAGGATGGGATTATTTGCCCAGCAGTTCTCTTTCGATGATTTCGCGGGCTTCCGGAGCCTGCTTGTCCATCTTTTCCGGGAAACCGAAGTAGGATACACATGCGATGTTGTCGCCGCCTACCTTCGGGGCGTCTGGCTTGAGCTGTCTGTTTGCAAAGTCCATCTCACGCAGGGTTTCAAAGATACCTGCGAAGTCAACCTCGCCCTCACCCATAGCGGTGTGCTGATGGATGGTGACATCTGCTGCGCCGCGCTGGTTCAGCCAGGGCGGATTGAGAATGTACCGGCAGTCCTTGGTCTGATTGTAGGTATCCGCAAACAGGACATGCGTCAGTTCATCGCCTGCATATTTCAGCATATGGCGGACATCGCCCTTGCCCTGATCGTAGAAGAAGCCATGGGATGCAGAATATACATAACCCAGGTTCTTGGAACGGAACGACTTGACCAGATCGCAAGCCTCGTCATTCAGCTCGCAGAAGTCATACGGATGGGACTGAACCTCAACGCGCAGACCTTCGCGCTCAATGATCGGAAGCAGTTCTTCCATGGAACGGAACCACATGCCGTTGCAGATTTCCTGCTGATTCGGATCGCCGGAAAACTCTGTGTTGATAACCGGAACGCCCATGTTGACAGCGATCTCAATGATCTTCTTCCAGTTTGCAACTGCGTGCTGACGCTGCTCCTCTGTCGGACCGCTCCAGCGGTAGACAACGATGAACGAAGAAATCTCAACGCCGGTTTCCTTGAGCGCCTGGCGGTACTCAGCCTCTGCCTCCTTGGAGAACAGCGGATGCTTGTAGAACGGATTGATGCGCGGATGCGGGGACTGCTCGATGTACTTGTAGCCCCAATCTGCTACCTTGTGCACCATGTCATTGATGCTCATCTGCTTGGCGAGTACGTCAACGTCAAATGCGATTTTCATTGGTAGAATCCTCCTTACTTGTTATGTTGTCCGCCTTTCGGCGGTCTCCCTTGATGCTTTTATTATATCTGCTTGTGTCGTATCTGCCAATGATAGTATTTGCCCAATCACTGTGATATTCTGCTGTCTTACCTCTTGCAATTGCAGCGCATGCCTGATACCATAAGTAACAGAAAGGATGTGAACCAAATGCTGATTCCGGAAGCTGGTGTCCATCAGACCTCCGAACGATACTATTTTACGCCCTCTGCGCTGGCGCATGAGCTGTTTTATTATCCGACACGCTGCGGACATTATTTCTGCAACAGTGCGTACTCCTTCGGATATCAGTCGGAAATCGCGCTCCAGGGCGACCACAACCTGAATATTATGCTGTTTGCCGTACAGGACGGCGCACTCGAGCTGGAATTGGACGGAAAACCCACGCTCGCGGCATCCGGACAGGTTGTCCTGTTTGATTGCCGTGAGCCGTACCGCTACCACGGCACAGACGGACTTGAATTTACCTGGTTGCTGTTTAATGGGCTGAATGCACGCAATTTTTACCGACGCATTGTCCAGGCACATGGCGACCGGCATGTGTTTGCGCCCACGGCGTACTCAGAAATCCTGCTTGCATTGGATTCCCTGCTCAGCGGCTGCGCCTCCGGCGAACGCCTGAGCGAAGCGGCATGTTCCCAGCTGCTGCACCGCATCCTGTGCCAGCTCCTGCTGGAAGACACGGGTACCGTGCGCGATGCAGACAACTGCATCACACAGGCAATCCGGTACATGAATACACACCTGTTTGAACCGCTCAGTGTGACGATGGTTGCAGAAGCAGTCAACCTCAGCCCTTCGCACTTTTCGCGTCAGTTCAAGCGGCACACAGGGTATTCACCGTATGAATACATCGTACTGCGCCGGTTGGACAAGGCCAAATATATGTTGACCTCCACAACGCTGACCGTGAAAGAAATCGCCTATCACATCGGCTACAACAGCGAAGAAAATTTTATCCACAGTTTTCAGAAAAATGTGGGCATTTCGCCCAGTTTATTCCGAAAATATCCCATTTAACCCGAAAAACAAAACTGCCGGCTGCAAGCCGGCAGTTTTTTCCACATGTGATCAAAATAACTCTGCTGACAGCGGTTTATTTTTTATAAAATTCGGGGATCACGCCGATGTCAATCGGGACCACGGCACCGTTCTGCTGGCTGGCAACCAGTGCGTCTGCGGTCAGATTGGCAACAAAGCCATCCCACGCGCTCGGACCGTTCATCTCGCCCTTGCGGGTGTCATTGATCCACTCCTGGATTTCCGTGTCATAGGCCTCGATAAAGCGCTTTTTCCAATCATGACCGATGGGCGTGGTCAGACCACCCGACTTGCGATACGTCGGCACTGCCGGGGACGGCAGATCAATGACGCCTTCCTCGCAGACGATCTGGCAGTTGATGTCATAGCCGAAACGGCAGTTGACAAAGACCTCAACCATTGCAACCAGACCGGAACGGCATTTCAGGAACATCAACTGCGGATCTTTCAGTTCAGAATGCGTATACTTGGTCTGGCGCGGCATCATGACCTGTGCCGATTCATATTCGTCGCCAACGAGCCAGTGCAGCACATCGATCTCATGAATGGCGGTGTCATACACGGCCATCGGGGTGTCATAGTTGGTGCCGACTTCGGGGTTCCAGTGCGTGCACTTGAGGTACAACGGTGCACCGAACTCGCCGGATTCCAGCAACTCCTTCACCTGACGATAGCCCTTGTCATAACGGCGCATAAAGCCGACCTGGATCAGATGTTTTCCGCCTGCGATTTCCGCCTCAACAATATCCATGGAATCTTCTGCAGTCGTTGTCAGCGGCTTCTCACAGAATACCGGCTTGCCGACTTCGATTGCCTGCATAACAGTTTCCTTATGGGCAAATCCCGGGGTGGTGCAGATGATGGCATCTACATCCGGGTCATTGACCAGATCCGCGCTGTTGTTGTACACAGTTGCACCGATGGGATCACCCACCTTATGTGCGCCTTCAACAAAAACATCAGATACAGCAACAACCTTACCGCCGGAAAGCTTATTGGTAATGCGGTCGATGTGTTCACGGCCGATTGCGCCACATCCCACAACACCGATTCGTAACAATTCCATTGGTTTAGCCTCCATGTCTCTTCATTTTCCTTTGCCGGGTAGGGATACAACCCGACATCCTCCGATAGTATGATTATACGGATTTTACAGGCACTTTGCAATACAGAATCCTATCTTTCCTGAAATTATCCGTCATAGTATACAAATCTACCCATCAATTCCTATGTCCTGTACGACCTTGTACAACTTTTCGGTAATCTCTTGGCGTCATTCCGATGGTTCTGCGGAACAGCGCTGTAAAATAATTATAATTGCTGTAGCCGCATTGCGCTGCTATATGCTGGACAGTCTGGTCCGTAGAGGCGAGCAAGGTCTGCGCACGCGCCATGCGGCGGCGAATGATGTACTGTACAGGTGAACAGCCCACACTTTCTGCAAACACACGATCCAGATGATACTTGCTCACACCCATCGCCTGTGCAAGCTGGTCGAGCGTCAAGGGTTCCAGATAATGCCGATCCAGATACATGCGCGTGCGGACACCCAACTCATAATGCGCCTGTTCCGCCTGTTCCGCAGCAGCGCGATGGATGCGCAATGCAACGGATACAACCGCTGCCGACAGATAGCTGCAAACCTCCTCACTGGCCGTATTCGGATCGAGTGCGGCCTTTTCCAGCACAGACAGCAAGACATCCAACGCTTCACTGCCCGCACCTGCGTGCACCACGGGCTGATCCTGATGTGCGATGAAACAATTTTCCTCCAGCCCGCGGCACATCAGCCGTGTAAATCCACAGGAGACGCCTGTCATCGGCTGGTCCCCATCCGCCCGGTAGCTGTGCGGCTCGCCCGCGCCGCACAGAACAAAATCCCCGGCGGAAAGGGTTTCCTGCTGCCCATCCACATTGACAATCCCTGTTCCACTGCGCACCAGCATCAATTCAGCATAACCCGGATGCGAATGCATTTCCTGTCCCACCGCATCCATCTCCAGCGAGCAGATATAAAGAAGCAGCGGAAGGCGGTTGTCCTCAAAACTGCTGCGCTCCATGCCCTGTGCAATGAAATCCTGCATGCCTGCCCTCCCCTTTCTACAACATTCTTACAGTATTATACTATATTTCCTGTGTTGGACACAACAAACGCCAAATATTGTTCACAAAACAATCACATATCGATGATAAAATACCACCATGATGGGGTGGTAAACGATATCCTTCCCTGTTGTTTTTTTATTCATCATCCTTTCAGGAGGCCTTCTATGATACAAGTGAAAGGGCTTACCCGCCGCTACGGCAATCTTGCCGCCGTCTCTGATCTTTCATTCTCCGTCTCGGAGGGCGAGATCATTGGATTCCTCGGTCCGAACGGTGCGGGAAAGACCACAACCATGAACATGATAACCGGCTGCCTGCGCGCGACAGCCGGCACCGTAACGGTGGATGGTGCAGACATCGAGACCGACGCCGACCGTGCACGCAAAATCATCGGTTATCTGCCGGAAAATCCGCCGCTGTATCCCGATATGACGGTGGATGAATATCTGGAATTCGTCTATCAATTGAAAAAGTGCACGCTGCCATATACAGAACATCTGACCGGTATCTGCGACATGGCCGGTCTGTCCGATGTGCGCGGGCGATTGATCCGCAATCTGTCCAAAGGGTATCGGCAGCGCGTCGGTCTGGCACAGGCACTCATCGGGGATCCCAAAGTATTGATCCTGGATGAACCGACGGTCGGTCTCGACCCGCGTCAGATCATTGAGATCCGGGAAGTGATCCGCAGCCTCGGTCAAAAACACACCGTCATCCTGTCCAGCCACATCCTGCCGGAAGTACAGGAAATCTGTGACCGCATCCTTGTCATCGATCACGGCAAAATTGTCGCAGACGGCACGCCTGCGCAGCTCAGTGAACGCGTCGAAGGCGCAGAACAGTTGAATATGACCATCGAAGGCGAACCTGCCGCCGTGCTCGGTGTGCTGCGCGCCATCCCCGGTGTGTCCGAGGCTGTTGTCACAGTGGAGGACGGAATGAAATGTGTCTACCGCATCACGGCAGAATCCGGTGCGGACATCCGCCGCGCCGTATTTGACGCACTCAGCCAACACAGGCTCGCCATCCTGTCCATGCAGCAGGTCGAGCTGAGCCTGGAAGATATCTTCCTGGAATTGACCGGCGCAGAGCCGGCGCCGGAACAAACAATTTCCACAGACGAAACGCAACCGGAAGCATCCAAACAGAAGAAAAAACGCCGTCTGTTCGGCAGAAAGCGGGGTGACGACAAGTGAATGCCATCCGCAAACGCGATACACAGGGATTTTTCCGCTCCCCGCTCGGATATGTCTACACCGGCGCGTTCCTCACCATTATGAACCTGTATTTTTTCGCCATCTGTGTACTGTCTTCATCGAGCGATACGGGCAGTGTATTTTCCAACATGCTCATTGTCTTCCTGTTCCTCATGCCGATTTTGACCATGCGGCTATTCAGTGAGGAATACAAACAGGGGACAGACCGCTTGTTGTTGACCGCACCGGTCAGTGTGTGGGAGATTGTCGGCGGCAAATTCCTCGCCACAATCAGCGTCCTGCTCGTCGCACTGGCCTGTACATTGCCATGGATTGTCATCATCGCAATCTTTGGCGAACCTGCCTGGGCGAGCATCATCGGCTGTTATATCGCCGTGTTGTGCGCCTCTGCCGTATTCGCTGCCATGGGCATGTTCCTGTCCAGCCTGACCGAAAGCCAATTGATTGCCGCTGTACTGTCTTTTGCATTGTTCCTCGGGCTGTATATCGCAGATATGCTCAGTTATTCCTTCGACAGTGACAGCTTGTTGGGTGCAGTGCTCAGTTGGCTGTCCATTTTTACCCGCTATGATTCCTTTATGTCCGGTCAGTTCTCATTGGGAAATCTGATCTACTTCCTCTCGCTCACCGGGCTGTTCCTATACCTGACCGCCCGTGTGCTTGAACGGCGCAGGCTTTGAGGAGGTGTCATCTCATGAAACAATTCCATCCGTTCAAACGGTTGAAAAAAAATAAAACAACCGCATCCCCCGAACAAACGGCACAAAAACGCAAGCGATTGCGCCGTGTGTCGGTTTCCGCCGCAGGTCTCGCGCTTGCGCTTGCAGCCGTCATCCTGCTCAACCTGGTGTGCACCAGCCTGACCGATCGGTTTGACCTGACGCTCGACCTGACGGCAAATCAGTTGTATGAAATCACCGACGACACCAAAACGATGTTGGAAAATATGGAGGAAACGGTTGATATCACCATCTTGGCCTCCGAAGATGATTTCCGCAACGACAGTTATTATGGCAACGTATACACGCTGCTGAATAAATATATCAATCTCGCAGGCGACAAACTGACCGTGGAATATATCGACCCCTATACCAACCCGAATGTTGTCAGCCGTTACAGCGACCTCGCCGCGACCATTCAGGAGGGCAGTGTCATTCTGTCCTGCGGCGATCAGACACGTGTGCTCAACGATTCGGATTTTTACACCACGGAATCCAGTTCGTCATACAGCGGCTATGCTACGGTCACCGGCTTCCAGGGCGAACAGGCATTGACTTCCGCCATCACAGCCGTGACAAGCGATGAAACCCCTGTCGCATATATTCTCCAGGGACACAATGAAAGCGTTTCGACCACCTTTACGTCCATGCTGACCAATGCAGGTTTCACCGTAAACCTGCTCAACCTGACGGAAGAACAGGAAGTACCGGAGGATGCATCCATTGTAGTGATCAGCCTGCCGCAGGCCGATCTGACGGAAACGGAAGTTGACCTGATCGATACCTTTGTCAAGGGTGGCGGTGATTTGATGGTATTTGACGGCACGCTGTCTCCGACCTCTATGCCCGTGCTGTATTCCTATCTGAAAGAATGGGGGGCACAGGTGGAGGCCAATATGGTACTCGATGCGGATTACAACATCAGTGAAGAGCCGTATATCCTCGCACAACTGACCACTTCGGATGTGAACAGCTCTCTGGAGAATAAGTCAGATATGGTTCTTGTCACGCCGAATGCCAAGTCGATCACGGTTGAACTCGACAGTTCGGTCACGGACCGCACAATTGAAACACTAATGGAAAGCCGCGATACGTCCTATGCCAAAGTGCTTACCGATGAGACCGAATATGACAGCTATTCAAAGGAAGACGGCGATGCCGACGGTCCGTTTGCACTCGCCTCGCTGTCTACCTACACCGGCAATGACGACGGCGGTCAGGTATTTGTCTGCTCCGCGGCGCTGATGATGACCGATGACCTGATGGGCGCCTCCAGCCTGCTCAACCAGCCGTTCCTGAGCAATGTCGTCAGCGAAATGCAGCCGGATGTGGATGTTGTCACCATCGCTGCCAAAAGTCTGACCGCAGAACCGCTCATCATGGGTTCCACGGCACAGTTCATCGTGTTCGTGCTGCTGGCGCTGCTCCCGCTCACCCTGTTCGGCGCGGGTATTGCGGTATTTTTCCGCCGGAGGAAGTTATGACCAAAAATACAAAAAGGCTTTTATTCGGCGTGCTTGCAGTCGCTGTACTCGGCGGCGCTTATGCCGCACTATTGCTCAACCCTGCGGAGGAAGATACCGACAGCACGCCATCTGAAACACTGGTATCGATCGACACCGACAACCTCGCAAGCGTACAGGTCACACTGCGCGATGGCAGCAGTTTTACGATGACTACCTCTTCTGACGACAGCGGCACCTCTTACACGATGTCCGGTGCGGCAGAGGACGACTACAGCGAATCGCTCATGCAGGGGCTGATGGATGCCGCCTGTGATATCTCTGCCCGCCCGGTCGAGCAGGATTGTTCCGAGCTGGACAAATATGGTCTGTCAACCGATGATCAGACCGATACGCTTGTCATCACAGATACGGACGACACGGCGCATACACTGACCATCGGTCTGTCCAGTGAACTGGGCACGTATTGTTCCATAGATGGCGGGGATGACATCTATCTGCTCGACAGCGATACAGCGGAAACGCTCACACAGGCACAATCCTATTACCGCAATCTGACCGTACTCGGCGGCTATTACAGCCTGTCCGACGAATTGAAAACGCTGACCATCGATCATATGGACGACGGCACAACGGTCACGCTCTCTGCCCGCGACACATCGGATATGGATGAAGACGCCGCCGAGGCGTATTCGGAATATGTGTTCACCGCACCGATCTCCTGCGACGCGGATGACAGCGAGCTGAGTACCGGGCTGTTGTCCGGTCTGCAATCCGGTCTGACGGCACAGTCGATTGCAGAAGATAACCCGTCCGACCTGAGCAAATATGGTCTGGATGATCCCATCCGCATTGAAATCGCTGCCAGCAGTCTGGATGCAGCGATCCTCGTGGGCGATGAGACCGACGACGGCGGCATTTATGTGATGAAAGAAGGCGGAAAAACGGTTTATCTGTGCACGGCATCCGATTATTCTTTCCTCGAGGAGGATTGGAATGACTGGCGTTCATCCAATTTGATGCCATGCGCCCTGTCCGAGGTTGACACAATTACAGTCACAGAGGATGGCGAGACACACACCGTCGATATCACGCATGTGGAAGCCGATGAGAATGAAGAAGACGACACAGACGATCACACTGCCACGCTCGACGGCGAGGATATGACAGATGATGCGCTGGAACAATTCTTCCTTGCCATCACTTCCGTCCATTACACCCGTCTGGTTGAAAATCCACAGCAGGCGGAAGCCTCTGTAACGGTCACCTTGACCATGAACGACGGCTCAACGCGTTCCCTTGCCTTCACCAAGGGCGGGTCGCGCGAATATCTGGTCAGTGTCAACGGCGGCGCGTATGCCTATGGCGTGTCGCAGGACGATTTAACCAGCATCCTTGACGGACTGACAACTGGCGCATAAACATCTCTCAATATAAAGCGGAAGCCGCACAGGAAAAACATCCTGTGCGGCTTTCTTTATTGATCAGAGAGAGAATCATTTATTTTGCATAATGCCGTTGAAACTCATCCATGGACGCCATCACAGCCCCCTTATGTGCAACCGTCAACGCCGCATATTTCGCAGAAAAATCCAGATAACCGCCCAGCGTATCTTCAGGCAATGAAGCGAGGTCATCCAGCTCGACCTTATCACGCACCAACTGGAACAGGAAGGAACCGGCAAAGGAATCGCCTGCACCGGTTGTATCGACCACATGCGCCTCCAGCGCCGGACGATGTACCTCTGCGTGCGGTGTATACACCGATGAGCCATCCCCACCTTTTGTGATGAGCAGCAAACGGCAATTGCCTGCAAACAGTTTGTCCGCTGCTTCGTGTTCGTCACGGCAGCCAGTGACAAATTCCAACTCATCATCGGACAATTTGACGATATTCGCATACGGCAAAAAGTCCCGGATCGCCTCCCGGCATTCCGCCGGAGAATCCCATAACGGCAGACGTACATTCGGATCAAAACTGATGATCATACCCGCCTGCTGTGCCAATTCAATCGCCCGGCGATGCGCCTGGCGCACCGGCCAATCGACCAGATCCACCGAACAGAAGTGCAGCACGGCACAATCGGCCATGATTTCCGGCACAATTTGTTCCGGAGACAGGAACAAATCTGCACTCGGATTGCGGAAAAATGAAAATTCCCGATTGCCTGTGGCGTCCAGGGATACAAATGCCAAACCGGTATTGGCGCGCCTGGTCTTATAGACATAGTGCGTATCCACGCCGTTGGCGCGGAGCACATCGATGATGTGCTCGCCGAATGCGTCCTCACCGACCTGGGAAATCATCACACCGCTGCCGCCCAGACGGCTGACCGCCGTCACCACATTGGCGGGTGCACCGCCTGCCACACGCTCAAAATGCGTGACTTCCCGCAGGGCACAGCCTTTCTGCTGCGGGACAAAATCAATCAGCAGCTCTCCGATTGCCGCCACTCGTCTCATCACAATCTCCTCCTTGGTTTACCGTTTATACCATTTCCATGGCATCCATATCATAAAGCTCCACTTCACCCTGTCCGCCGATGTGCAGAGATACGTCGCCGGCTGGGTAATACCGTGTTGTCATGACCTGTTCACCGCCGTTTATAAACAGCTCCAGCGAAGAAGTATCCGCGAGAATGCGCAATTGAGACAGATGCTCTACCTCCGCGACACGCTGTGTACGTCCATACCCACTTGTTTCCGTCAGGGTCAATGTCAACAGCCCCCGCCCGAATTCAATTGCCGCCGCGTCGCCAAACATCAGGTGCAGGTGGTCGCCCCGGTTGTGGATGCGGATATCCGCACCTGCCGCCAGCTCACACTGTGCCGCGCCGTCAAACGCCAACGTCCGGCGATTGCGATGCAGCGCATCCAATTCATGCACCGGCGTTGCCGTCAGGCATGTACCCGTCCAATGCAGCTCACGCGGCACGCTCATGGCGTGCTGCCAACCGGTTTCCTCAGCGGTTGGATTGGTATATGCCGCATCCGGCATGCCCATCCAGCCGATGACAATCCGGCGGCCATCCGGCGCCTCAAAGGTCTGCGGTGCATAGTAATCAAAGCCCAAATCGGATTCCATATAGTCTCCGAGCGTACACTCTCCGCGAAAATCGCCATATAATGGGAAATACCCGCATGAATAGACATTTTGATACCGGTTTCCCTGGCGGGTAACACCCTGCGGCGACATCGCAACAATATATTGTCCATCGACACAGAACAGGTCCGGGCATTCCCACATATAACCGAATATTTCCGGTGTTGTGATGGTATTGATGTGCTTCCAGTTCCGTTTATCCGCCGATTCATACACCAGGATCTCACCGCGCTCCTGGTTGGTTCGCGCACCGAGCACCATATAATACATGCCATCCTGTTTCCACACCTTTGGATCGCGCACATGACAGGTCAGGTCACTTGGATATTCTTTATTTTCCATCAAAAGTTCCTTGCTGTCAACCCGCATACCGTCCTGAGTGATGGCAAGTGCAAGATTGTGCCCGCGTCCGCTATGGATATAGTCGTGATTGCCCGGATGTTTGACGTTGCCGGTGTAATACAAATACAACGCGTCGTCTTCTGCCAGCGCAGAGCCGGAATAGACGCCATGGATATCCCATGTCTGATCCGGGCACAGGGCAACCGGCTGTTGTGTCCAGTGCAACAGATCCGGGCTGCTCCAATGTCCCCAGAACTTCACGCCGCCATTGGGGTCAAACGGTCCATATTGGTAGAACACATGGTAGTGACCTCGATACCAGCATAAGCCGTTGGGATCGTTCATCCAGCCGACCGGCGGCATGAGGTGGAAACGGAGGCGGCGCGGGTCGGCGTCCGCCTTCGCCCGGTCTTCCGCTTCGATGCGGGAAACCAGACGCATGAGATCTCGATGCAATGCGTTCATACAAACTCCTCTTTTATCGCTTGACTGTCATCAGGCAGTCCATCATCCGGATATCGCCCGGATTGCCAATGACGTCTGCATACTCTTCTGAATTGGTGACAATCACCGGGGTAACCGTCCGGTATCCTTCCTTGCGGATGGCCGGGATGTCAAATTCCATGAGCAGGTCGCCGGCGTTGACATGTTGACCTTCCTTCACATGTGGGATGTAATGTTTTCCGTTGAGCTGAACCGTATCAATGCCGATATGGATGAGCAATTCCAGACCATTGTCGCACTCCAGACCGACTGCATGACCCATCAGTGTAGAAACGGTACCGGCACACGGTGCAACTGCCTTGCCCTCAACCGGATCGACGGCAAAGCCTTTCCCGAGCACCTCCGCTGCAAAGGTCTCGTCACCGGTGTCCTTGAGAGAAACCGCTTTGCCCGTCATCGGGGAAGCAACGGTGATGTGACCGGTCTGCGGCTGCACGATTTCCACTTCTTTGATTTCCGGCTGTGCCTGCGGCGCAGGCGCATGGTTTGCGGTTTCCGGTTCATCTTTATAGCCGAACAGCCAGGTCAGGACAAATGCAACGCCTGCTGCGATGACGAACATCAGGATATACTTCACCGGTGCGTTGAGGCACAACAGGATGCCAAAGATACCCGTGACGCCAGTTCCCGTTGCACCCAGCCCGGAGATCGAGGCGAACATGGCGCCGCAGCCGCCGCCGATGCAGGCACAGATAAACGGACGGAAGAACCGCATGTTGACGCCGAAAATCGCCGGTTCCGTGATGCCCATGAAGGCAGACAGCGAAGACGGCAGCGCCATGGACTTCAATTTGCCATTGCGCGTCTTGAGTGCAACCGCGAGTGCAGCCGCGCCCTGTGCGATGTTTGCGGCGGAAGCCAGCGGCAGCCAATAAGTATAACCAAATTCCTGAAGCTGTCCGAGGTCGATGATGGTATACATATGATGGATTCCGGTGACAACGGTCGGTGCATACAGTGCGCCCATGACCAGTGAGCCAACGCCGAACGGCAGGGAGATCAGTGTCTGAATGCCGGAAATGATGCCGGTTTCTACGACATTGAAGACCGGTCCGATCATGGTCAGGGTGAGGAACCCGGTGACAAAGACGGAGACGAGCGGGGTGATAAACAGATCCAGCATCGCCGGTACATGTTTGTGCAGCCATTTTTCAATGACCGACATGACAAAGACAGCGATGATAACCGAAATGACATGTCCCTGATAGCCGACCAGCGGGACTTCCCACAGACCGAAGACGTCGAGGTAACTTTCAATGCCACCGCTGGTTGTCCACGCATTCTGCAAGTTCGGGTGAACCATGATCATACCGATAACGCCGCCGAGGAACGGATTGGCGCCGAATACCTTTGCGCCGGAGAATCCGATGAGGACCGGCAGGAATACATACGCTGTATTGGAAAACAAGTTGGCGAGTACAAACAATGTACTCTCGTTGGACAGACCAATGTATCCATTGTTGATGAGGAAGTTCAGCGACTCCATGATACCCATCAGGAAGCCGGATGCGACGATTGCCGGAATGATCGGCACAAAGATATCTCCGAGTGTCTTGACAAAGCGCTGGATGGCATTGCCCTTCTGTGCGGCTGCGGTCTTGACATCGTCCTTGCTGGCGGCCTGTACGCCTGCCAATGCAATAAACTCGTCATAGACCTTGTTGACGACGCCAGTGCCGAAAATAATCTGCAACTGACCCGACGCCTCAAATACACCCTTCACGCCTTCTACATCTTCCAGTGCTTTCTTGTTGCACTTACTGTTATCCGCAATGACGAGGCGCAGACGCGTTGCGCAATGCGCTGCGGATACGACATTCTCTTTTCCGCCAATTTGTGTCAATACGCCGGCGGCAGCTTTTCCATAATCCATAGAAAACTCCTTCTCATTTTCCCATGTTTTCTGCGATATTTTTGTGAAATCGATTTCATTTCATGTTTCATATTATATACCGGTTCTTTCCAAAATAAAAGGGCAATATGTTACAAAAAATTTCATATTTTTGCAGCATATTGCCCAGTCTATCTGATTTACTTTATGTTTTTTCCAGTTTATATTATGAAATTGATTCCATATCTGTTACACAGATTCCTGCCGGATCATCTCATAGCCCAATTTGAGCTGTTTTTTCATGTCAATGCCGCTTTCTAACATTTGCAGCAGCATTTTTGCCGCCTCCGCGCCGCCGTCCTCATAAAACAGATGTACAGTCGTCAGACGAGGCGAGACAATTTCCGTCATGCGGGAGTGCCCCATGCCGACAATCGCCACATCTTCCGGAATGCGCTTGCCAACGCCTTTGATATACTGCATGGCGCCGACTGCCAGCGTATCTGTCGCACAAAATATGGCATTGACCTGCGGTGCACGCTCAAACAATTGCTGTGCGGCGGCATTGCCGTCCTCCAGCGTAAAGCCTGTGACAATCATATGCTCGTCCGGAATTTCGAGCCCACGGTCCCGGAGCGCCTCCAGAAACCCCGCGCGCCGCGCCGCGCCAACGGCGCGGTCACGATTGGTCACGCCGATATACCCGACCTGTTTGCGGTCGGAATTCAGCAGTTCCCGCGTGATCTCCCGCGCTGCATCGTGATCATTGTTGTACACACAGGATAAATCATCCACCTGTTGGCTGAGAACGACGACAGGGATGGGATAATTGCGCAAAATCTGACGGTGACGCGGCGTCACCAGCGTGCCAAAAAAAATAAGACCTTCGACCTGTCCCTGCTGGAACAGTTCCAGATAGCGCAATTCCTTTTCCACATTATTTTCCGTATTGGCGAGTAAAATACCGAAATCTTTGTCCCCCAATGCGGAGGAAATGCCCGCGACCATACCGCCGATGCTCTCCGAATTGATTTTCGGCAGGATCACGCCGATCAGTTTGCTCTTTCCGGTGCGGAGAATCTGCGCCTGCCGGGAGGGGACATAGCCGGTTTCATCAATGACTTTTTGAATTTTCCGTTTTTTTTCCTCGCTCACATAACCGTGGTTGAGATACCTCGACACACATGCCTTGGACACGCCCGCCAGCTTTGCAATTTCCGCAATCGTCATTGTATCATTTCCCCTTTTGTTTCCGGATGATCTGTCACAATCCCGCCAGCCACATCAATTCCATTTCATTCGGCTGGTAGACCGTCTCCCTGTCGCGCCCGACGAACACGGTTGTACGACCCAATGTGCCATACCACATGCCATCTGTCATCTGTCCGGAAAACAGTATACTTTCCTCAATCTTTACTGTTCGCTGCCCGTCTTTATCTTCCAGCACGACGCTGCCATAAGCAGCCCCGTGTTCCGGCGCGCCTTCGCAGCCAAAGTCAGGCTCTTCAATATACAACAGCCGTCCCTTTGGGCGGAAGATCGATCCATTTACATCAAACGGTTCCCATTTGTTTGCCATATCCTTATCCTCCTCCTGCGGTTTCCGTTTTATCTTTTATATAGTTATTATACCAAGATTGCATGCTGTTTCAAAGTGCAAATTTTGCGACAATCCCACATATTGCCTGATTTTATTTGAGCACGCTGTCCAGTTTTTTCTGTACTTCATCCAGCACACTGAACGCACGGCGCAGCATTTCCCAACACACACGTGAGGCTGTGCCCGGAGTAATGACGGCGTCCATTGCCGCTGCGATGTCGCTGTCGCTGTCGATATAAAACCGGAGCCATGCATACATCTCATTGATTTCATTGAGTGTACGCAGCATCGGACGTATCCGGTCGTTTTCCACCTTGCCGAGCTGGAAAATACGGATACGAAATTCCATGCCGTCTGCACTGAATACCATCACGACATTGTACAGCGTTCCGTTGTTGCCCGCCAGCTCAACGGCGACATAGTGACTGCCATCCGGCTGTGGATTTTCCATATATTTGATATCATGGCGCTGCAAGCGTTCGATAAAAGCTTCCGCTGACTGATTCATATGTGAGATTCCTCCTTACATTCCGATGATGCGGTCAGTTCCCTTTCCAACGCAATCCCCTGGGATAGTGATTTTTCATGACACCACCCGCACATTTGCCCCAGCCGAGTACAAACCCGTCTACAGCGACTGCGGTCCAGCCCTTTTCCCCATCCCATGGGAATGTTTCACCGCGCAGGTATTGTTCCACACGCGGATCCTCTGCGGACAAGCTGCACACGCGGTAAAATGCCGATACGGGCAATATATGCGTCAATGCATGCGACGGTTCAAACCGGTTTTTGCGCAAGATACCGAGTTCCACTCCACATGCGCGCACACGCAACCCATCTGTTTGCTGCATGTACGGATTGGTCAACAGATATAACCGGTCTTTCCGCTGCTGGATGTATCCATCGGGCAGCGCTTTGACATGCTCCCGCACAAGCTGAACCGTCTGTTCGTAGGCGTCTCGTTCTTTTTTGGCGCGCAATACGGGGAATGCAGCCATCGTCGGACAGGTAGCTTGCCCGGTTTTGCGCAGAACTGCGACAAAATGACCTTCTCCCTGCAATCGGTGCGGCCACAGCCGGAATGCCGCCGATACCGATGGATGTCCCTGTTCTGCCCATTCGGGATGTGCCGGCGCAAACTGTGCCGGCGGATGTGCAAGGCGTACCATGTCAAACGCCGGATGCCGTTCGAGAAACCGTGACAGTGTCCCTTCATTTTCCTCCGGCGCAAACGTACAGGTGGAATACACCAATGTCCCGCCATCGCGCAGCATGTCCGCCGCACAATCGAGAATCCCTGCCTGCCGTTCAGCACAAATTGTCGGCAATGCAGGCGTCCATTCCTCCTGCGCCGGATTGCTGTCTTTGCGGAACATACCTTCGCCGGAGCACGGTGCATCTACAACAATGGTATCAAAAAACTGTGGAAAGCGTTTTGCAAGCCGTTCCGGGGTCTCATTGAGCACCAGGCAATTGGAAATACCCATGCGTTCGACACTCTGTGCAAGGATCGCTGCGCGGGATGGATGGATTTCATTTGCCACCAGCAACCCGTTGCCCTGCATCTGCCCCGCCAAATGGGTGGTTTTCCCGCCCGGTGCAGCGCATAAATCGAGGACAATCTTTCCCGGCTGTACATTGGCCAATGCGCCCACTGCCATGGCGGACGGCTCCTGGATATAGTATACCCCTGCTTCATAATACGGATGCCGTCCCGGCCGTTCGGTTTCCGGATAAAAAAAACCTTCCTGTGCCCACGGCACAGGCGTAAGGGAAAACGGCGCACATCGGGCAAACGCTTCCGGGGTAATTTTGAGCGGATTGACACGCAATCCACGCGCCTGTGGACGCGCCAATGCATCCTGAAAGGCGGGATATTCCTTCCCAAGCAGGCGCTGCATGCGCTGTTCAAATTCAATGGGCAGTGCCATATCCTACGACTCCTTCCGTTGATCATAAATGGTCAAAATCCCCGTCGCAATGGCACAGAGCAGCAATGCCAGCAGCAATGCTTTTGGAACGGGTCCTGTCAAAAACTGCATCATGGGATTAAAATAATCCAGGATCCACAGCACAACAAATGTGATCGACAACACGATGGTCACATGTGGCAGCAGGGTTTTGAGGTATTTCACACTATTCCTCCTCCGCGGCGATATAAATACAGTCACTGATTTCACGTCCCATGCCAATCGGATCATTGACCCAATCGCCGTCATAGTACATAACGGCTGATTTGCCGCCGTCCAGGTTATAGGCCGTCCGGCACCCTTCCTCCTGCATGAGCGCCGCGAGCTGCGACATCGTCACGCCTGCGGAATACTCATCCTGCCTGCCATCCACAAGCACAAACAAATAATGTCCCGGTGCAATATAGCCGATGGCGCAACGCGGATTGACTTTGTTCAAATATTCTGTGGAATGAAAGGATTCCAAAATCTCACCGTTATCCAGCAGGGCGGGACCAAATGTCCACGCCTGCCATGCGCCGTCCTGCATCGCCTGTTCGGCGTCGAACTGTGTCGCGCTGTATGTCTTCATTGTGCCGTCCAGATACAGCACACAGACGTCGGATGTGCCCGGGTCGCTGCTGTACAGTGTGCCGTTGCGGATCACACAAGTGCGGCTGCTCTCTCCATAGGAATCTCCGGAAATTGCAAGCAATGCATTGTTCTGACGCGCCATGCGGTCCACAGAATCGCGGATGTTGCGCCCATAGGTAGATTGAGCAAATGCTGTTTGGATACACTGTGTCGAGGTCACATAGATATCTGCGACAAAATACACCAACGGTTCTCCGTCCACTGTGCAGGACACCTGATCAATTTTGATTTCTGCTGTGTTGCCCGTATATTCGTGTACGGTTTCACGTGTTTTCTGTGCCGCGCGGAAGGCATCTATTTCATCCTGATCGGCTGCCAATGACGCGGTATCCGCATGGCTCCAATCGTTGGTACTGGCGGGCGGGATGCCAAGCGCACCGGTTCCCTCCTCACTGCCGTCTGTTTGTGACGGAAGGGAAAATTGTTCTGTTAACTCCGTGTTGTCGTCCTCCTCAACCACAACACTGCGCTGTGGCAGAATATATGTCACGAGCAAAACAATACCGATACAAATAGCGGCTGCTGCAAGATCCAACAGGATCAACGCCCATACCGGAAATTTTTTCTTCATGCATTGTCCTCCATGTCGCCAAAATATTGGTCATAGAATCGATCCGATTGCTGTTGGACAGCATGGACAAAGGCATCATACCGCTGTAAAAAATCTTTCCCTTCCGGCGTCAATGACGCATTGCCTCCGCCGTGACCGCCTGCCTCACGATGGAGCAATGCAAATCCCAGATCCGTTTCCGCGCGCCTCAAAATCTTCCACGCCTTGGAATACGCCATGCCCATGTCACGGCATGCGGCGCGGATTGACCCGCGCTGTTCCACACCGTGCATCAGTTCCGCCACGCCCGGACCAAAAAATTTCTCATCCCGGAACAGCCGCAGACGCAGGTCATACCGCAATGGTTCCATCGTCCCAATCTCCTTTCCATGATACGTACGAATTTTATTATACCATGTCCGCATGCAAAATGTCTGTATTTTCCGTGAACATATACGGTCACAAAAAATGCCTTCCTAAACGGAAGGCGAAACAGCCGGTTGAGCTGTGTTTCATTTCATGTTACAATAATGCTGGCACTGGATCGGAATCCACTGCTTTACCCTATCGTTGGCTTACCATACAATCCGCCCGGAAAGGACATGTTTTATGTTAGATATTGATGTAATTGTTTCCGACTTTGACGGCACGCTGCTGGATGACCGAAAAGTTCTGCCAAAACAGTTCCCCGCCCTGCTGGATGAACTGGATCGGCGCAACATCCGTTTTATCGCCGCGAGTGGGCGGCAATATTATAACATCCGCGAACAATTGCCAAATGGCATGGCGGATCGTGTGGACTACATCGCAGAAAACGGTGCATTGACGGTACAAAATGGTGAAATCTGCTCTGTAGAGCAAATACCTGCGCAGGATATCCGCGCAATTGTAGACGTGCTGCGCCACACCCCCGGCTGCTACCCGATTTTATGCGGCGCACAGTCCGCATATTTGGAAGATATGGCGGAAGAATTGCACATACACAGCCACATGTATTATGCCCGGTTGGAACGTGTGGACAATGTGTTGGACTGTATCACACGTGACCGCATTTGCAAAATCGCTGTATTTCACAACCATGATGCCGAACACGTGTCTTATCCGGCGCTGCTCCCGTTTGCCGGTCGCATGCAAGTGGCATTGTCGGGCGACTGCTGGGTGGATGTGATGAATGCCTCCGTCAGCAAAGGCGCCGCTCTGCACCGTATGTTGCAGCAAATGCATATTTCTCCGGCACATTGCATGGCATTCGGTGATTATCTCAACGACATAGAGCTGTTACAGGCTGCCGGATATCCCTATGCCATGGAAAATGCACATCCAAAGCTGCGGGCGTTGTTCCCCCACACAGGCGGGCACAACAACCATGCGGGCGTTGTTCACACCATTTGCCGTGAGTTGGGCATTTCCCTGTAATTTCAGGATGTGATATCGGAAATTTCGGTGTCGGTATAATAATGCAGCACGATATCCTCATAGCTTTTCCCGTCTTCCGCCATGCTTTTTGCACCGTACTGGCTCATACCTACGCCATGCCCATAGCCTTCGGTGTGGAAGGTAATGGATGTATCTGTTGTGCTGATGGTAAAATGGGTGGAATTGAGTTCAAATAATGTGCGCACCTCTGTCCCTTTGAGTTCTTTCCCGCCGATTTTACACGCAGTCACGCCGCCCGCCTCCGACGATTGAATATCGGTAAACCAGGTTTTGGGCAACCCGGTCAGATTGATATCGGGATATTGAGTCAGCATGATCTGACGGAATTCTTCCGATCCAAATGTCACAGAAGCGTCATATTTCGGGCAGGCGTCGTCACCGTCGCTTTCCACGCTGGACAGATAGGGGATGTCGGAACCCCACACGCTGACCGCTGCTTCTGTTTGATCTGCCGATGCGGCATGAAAGACGGCGGCAATCGGCTGCCCATCATACGTTACAATTTTTCCAGCGGTCGCTTGCGCGGCATTCCGGACTTTTTCGCTCCATTCATCCGCATTTTTTCCCCAGAGTTCCTGCGCGCCATGATCTAAATCGACAAATGCAGCGCAATGGGTATAATCATCGCACACCACAGCGTCCGGATGCGTCTCATCCTTGCCGAGCGACTGTTTGTACACAGCATACGTGCGCGCTGCCACTGCCTGTGCCTTTAACGCCTCCTCCGGAAACGATGCAGGCATTTCCGCCGCCACCGCACCGGCCACATAGTCTTCCAGCGCCATCTCGCGCACGCTCCCGTCAACAGACACGGTCAGGAGCGTATCCTGTGCTTCCGATTCATCCGCTGAATTTTCGTCCTGGCTCGTATTTTCTGCATTTTTATCCTCTGATTCTGCATTTTCCCCCTCCGAAGTCTGCGGTTCCGATGTGATTTCTACATTCTGAACGGTATGGATGGTTTGTTCCGCCTCCTGGTGATTTCGGTAAAATTGAAAACCCAAAGGGGCAATATAAACGAGAAATAGCACAAGGACACACAAAAAAAGCAAACGTTTCACAGGTTATCTCCTTCCTGTCCAATGACGGACTATATTTGACATATTTGCAGGATTGATGTAATATATAATTCATATGAAAACTCCCCTTCTGTGTTTGTACAGGATTTTTCTTGCCTGTACAAACACAGATGTATGAAAAACGAGGTGATCCCTAATGGTTGACATGATGAAAAATATGGATTCTCATCTCATAGACAGTCTATGCGGTGAATTTCAGGATAATAACTTGATCCAGCCCAAGATGTTCAGCAAATACGGCGTGAAACGTGGTCTTCGAAATGCGGACGGTACAGGCGTACTCGCCGGCATTACCTGTGTTTCCAATGTCCATGGTTATATGGTAAACGAGGGCGAGGTAGAACCGATTGAAGGCCGCCTGGTCTATCGCGGACACAATCTATATGATCTTCTCGATGGCTTTGATTCCGAGGATCGCTTCGGCTTTGCTGAAACCTCATATCTGTTGCTCTCCGGAAGCCTGCCCAATCAGGAAGAGTTGGATGCTTTTTCCGACTTGCTGGCAAATGCCTGTATCCTGCCCGATGGCTTTACGGAGGACGTTATTATGCGCGCTCCAAGCCGTGATATTATGAATAAACTGGCTGTCTCTACGCTGGCGTTGTATTCCTATGATCCCAATCCGGATAACACCAGTTTGGAAAATATCGTGCGCCAGTCTGTGAACCTGATTGCAAAATTCCCGGTTATTATTTCACATGCCTATCAGGCAAAACGCAGATATTTTGATAATGCATCGATGTTCCTGCATATGCCGGATCGCAATTATACCACGGCCGAAAATATCCTCAGCCTGATCCGTCCGGACGGCATGTTTACACGTGAAGAGGCGATGCTGCTTGACCGCTGTCTGATTATCCATGCAGAGCACGGTGGCGGCAACAACTCTGCCTTTACCACCCGTGTTGTCTCTTCTTCTGCCACGGATACGTATTCCGCCATTGCTGCTGCAATCGGTTCGCTCAAGGGTCCGCGTCACGGCGGTGCAAACCTGCGCGTCTGCAAACAGTTTGATGAAATGATGGAGAATATTTCCAACTGGGAAGATGAAGAGGAAGTGTTGGATTATCTGTGCAAGATCCTGCGCGGGGAGGCCGGCGACGGTTCCGGTTTGATCTATGGTATGGGTCATGCGGTTTACACGTTATCCGACCCGCGTGCGGTCGCACTCAAGAATACCGCCCGCCCGCTCGCCATTCAGAAAGGTTTTGAACGTCAGTTCAATCTGATTGAGCTGACAGAGCGTCTTGCCCCGGAAGCATTCTACCGTGTTCGCGGAGAACACAAAATTATGTGTGCAAATGTCGATATGTATTCCGGTCTGGTGTATCAGATGCTGGGTATTCCCTCTGAGATGTTTACCCCATTGTTTGCTGCCGCCCGTATTGTCGGTTGGCTGGCACATCGCATCGAAGAAACGGTGACCGGCGGCAAGATCATCCGCCCGGCATACAAGCCGATCATCTCCCGCGCCAAGTACATACCCATTGCGGACCGCTGACGTCTGCCTTTTCTCCTGCCTTTTCTCCTGCCTTTTCTCCTGCCTTTTCTCCTGCCTTTTCTTTACAGAAAGAAAAGGCAGCCAAAAGAAATGTCCGGTGCGCTCCCGCGCACCACAGACATGCCGGACGGACGGTCCGTCAGTCTGTTCCCATCGAATGTTTCATAGATAAAACACTGCAAACCCGCAGGGCAACTGTGTCCGGCGGGGTTTTGTGTATACGTAAAAAACCCGTCGGATCTCACACTCCGACGGGTTTTTTCATTGTTTTGTCATATTTGTTGCCATATTTATTGCATGGTATAAAATGCTTTGAAGGCATTATATGCCGCAAACAGGTCGAGCTTTGCGATAACCTCGAACGGCGCATGCATACACAACACCGGCACACCGCAATCGACCGTATCAATGTTGCGGTTTGCCATGAACATGGCTACCGTGCCGCCGCCGCCCTGGTCAACCTTACCGAGCTGACCGGTCTGCCAGAGAATGCCGTTTTTATTGAAACAATGGCGCATTTTTGCCATCAACTCTGCGGTTGCATCCGATGAACCGGATTTGCCGCGCGAACCGGTATATTTTACCAATGCTACACCGCAATTTGCGCGCGCATCGTTGCGCTTTTCAGACACCGATGGATAGTTTGGATCAAACGCATTGCATACATCCGCGGACAGGCAAGTGGAACGCTCCATGCACTCGTCAAACAGCGTGCCATCTGCACGGCACAGATCGCCAACCAATGTGTCAAAAAATTGTGACTGCATCCCGGTCACACCCTGTGACCCGATTTCCTCCTTATCGACCAAAATGGTCATGGCTGTTTTCTCTGGAATATCTTCCAGGTCGAACAATGCCGTTGCGGCCGGATAGGAGCACACACGGTCGTCATGTCCATACCCGCCGACAAAGGAGCGGTCAAATCCAATATCACACGCTTTGAATGCCGGAACACAGCTCAATTCAGCGGACAGGAAATCTTCTTCTGTGATGCCATATTCCTGATTGAGGAATTCCATCACCCATAATTTGATTTTGTCTGAAGTTTCCATGTCGGATTTGGACGGTTTGGATCCGATCAGGACGTTCATATCCTCTGCAGAAATGCCCTTATGCAGGGTTTTACCCATCTGATCGGTCGCCAGATGAATGAGCAGGTCGGAAATCACAAACAGCGGATCGCCTGGCTTATCACCGATGCGCACATCAATCGACTGCACGCCTTCGTCCGTCACACGGCAC
Source organism: uncultured Butyricicoccus sp. (assembly GCA_944384655.1). Taxonomy (GTDB): domain Bacteria; phylum Bacillota; class Clostridia; order Oscillospirales; family Butyricicoccaceae; genus Butyricicoccus_A. Next base: position 36,297 of record CALWUF010000005.1, read on the forward strand.
ACCACACCGCGCAGCTCCAACGGCATGGCCGTCCATTGATATTTCTTGATGCCGCCGTAATAGTGCGTCTTGAACAGAGCCATTCCATTGTCTTCATACAATGGGATCGTGCGGATATCAATGCGCGGTGCATCCAGATGTGCCGCCGACAGGTTGATGCCATGTTTCATGCCATTTCGTCCAATTACAAAAAGTATAATACCTTTATCTCTATTTATTTTGTAATATTTATCGCCGGGATGTACATCCATCCCCCGCACATAAGCCGAAAACCCTTTTTCCTCTGCCACGGTTGTCAGCCATTTGACTGCATCGCGTTCCGTTTTTGCCTCATCCAAAAATGCCTTATAGCCTTCAGCATATGCGTGCATCGCCGCTTCATCTGTGTCGCTTATGCGATGCCAGCCGGTCTTTTTGTCATAGAACAGTTTGTTTTCCATTGGAAATCATTCCTTTCGGGAAAATTTGCGGGATTACCGCAGGATATCGTCATAAATCTGGCGTACCTGTGCATATAGGATATCCAGATCGGCGTCATTTTGAATCAAATAATCACAGCGGGCGCGATAAAACGCATCGTCTGGCTGTGCATCGATGCGCAGCGCGGCATATTCGCGCGTGATGGCATCGCGTCCCATAATACGGGCAATGCGTGTTTCCCGTTCAGCCAGCACAGCACAGGTGCAGTCACACAGCGTATCCATCCCACTTTCAAACAGCACAGGCGCGTCATAAATGCACAGTACACAGCCTTCCTGTTTGTATCTGTCAAATGCTTCCTGCGCTGCCTGCCGGATATAGGGATGTGTGATGGCGTTTAAGCGAAGCAGTTTGTCCGGATCAGAGAATACCATTGCGCCAAGTTTTTTGCGGTTTAATTTACCATCAGGATATAAAACATCTGAAAATACAGATTGTATTTTCTTCAACATCGGGATACAGGTATCACACAGTGTGCGATAGGCGGCGTCCGCATCGATGACAGCGCAGCCGAGTGCAGCGAAAGCGGCAGCCGCTGCACTTTTTCCTGTGCCGGAACCGCCGGTTAAACCGAGGATTTTCATAAATTGCCCTCCGTCAAATCGATCACATGAAAGCCCGCAGCTTTTTGAATCCGGTTTGCCACAGCAAGACCCATGCCATCGGAGGGCGGGCACTGTGCATAAATGTGTGTGCAGTTGGTATCGTCAAACCGGCGCAGGGCGTCAAAGACATGCCTTGCCTGTTCCTCGGGATCATCGGAAGGACCAAACGTCTCTACAACGGCTTTGCCATAAAAACGCGCTGCACAGTCGTCAAAGCACAATACCCCAGAGTTTTCCCCAAGCTGTGTATAAATATAATCGGCGCTGGCTTCTGGTGTGCCAAACACAACCGTAACGGGAGCTTTTGGCGCATAATGCCGGTATTTCATGCCGGGTGCGGATACCTTTTCCGAATCATCGATCGTTTCGCGCAGGGCGCGGTCCACATCTACTTCGCCGAGTACCGCGCGCAACTGTTCCAGGGAGATGCCGCCCGGACGCAGCAGGCGCGGTCGTTCACCGCACAGGGAAACCACGGTGGATTCCACGCCGACGGAACACGCACCGCCATCCACAACAGCGGCAATTTTGCCATTCAAATCCTCCATGACATGCTGTGCGGTTG
>CALWUF010000006.1 GCA_944384655.1 uncultured Butyricicoccus sp.
AAAACCTCCTTTTGTTTTTTGATGTGGTTGCCAGACCTTCATCTATTCTATCAAAAGGAGGTTTTCTTTTATCTAAAGATTTTTATTCCCCCAGTTCAACTGGGGGTTTTTTTCGCTAAAGCGCCAATAAAAGAGCTGCCGACCACATGCCGACAGCTCAGATTTTGTCCGTTTTTCAGAGCATTCACCCCAAATTCACCCCACAGAAGATTTGAGGAAAATTCAAATTGCACAGAAAGTACAGAAAAACCGCCATTTCTTCATGAAACAGCGGCTTTCATGGTGGACCCGAAGAGGATCGAACTCTCGACCTCCGCGTTGCGAACGCGGCGCTCTCCCAGCTGAGCTACGAGCCCAAGTGTTTTATTATAATAGCACGCCGGCTCTTAAAATGCAAGTCTTTCAAGCAAAATTTTCCTGCCGGAAAACCCGGCAGGAACGGCTGTTTTACAGATTTTGAAGTGTATTGATAATGGCAGGAATAAATTGTTTTTTACGCGAAACCACTCCGGGCAGTTGAAGTGACTGATTGGAATTGACTTCACGGTTAAACGAACGCAGCAATAATTCCGGTGCATCCTTGCCTGCAAACAAAACCTCACTCGACTGATCAAGTATATTGGTCACAAGATAAAATACCATATCAACATCTTCATGCTTCAATACGGAATCCAAATATCCCGACAGCATATTCTTCGCAGCTTCACGATTTTTTTGGCTGACATAGCTGCCCTGACCGACACCAAATCGCGTCTTACCGCTGACAAAAATTTTATAATCCTGTAACAGCAATTGTTCGGCCGTCTTTCCTTCGAGATTTTCACCTGCCTCAAACATTTCCTTCGCAAGTGTTTCAACTTCAACACCCGCAATACTCGCAAGCTGTCTTGCCGCATATTCATCCTGTGGCGTACAAGTTGGGGATCGGAAAATCAACGTATCTGATAGAATGGCACTGCACAGGATGCCTGCAATGTTTGGTTCAATCTCCACATTATATTCTTGATACATCTGGAATATAATTGTAGCCGTACAACCAACTGGCTGGTTTCGGAAATAAACCGGACCATTGGTCTCAAGATTGCCAATCCGATGATGATCGATAATCTCAAGAATTTCTGCATCTTCAAAACCATCCACGCATTGGGTCTTTTCATTGTGATCGACGAGAATGAGTTGTTTTCGCTGTAAATTCAACAGATTACGGCGGGAAATAACACCTTGATAAATACCCGCCTTATCTACCACAGGAAAATAATTGTGACGCACTTGCCCCATGATTTTACGCGCTTCCTCAACCGGAGTCGAAAGCTGAAACATAATCATAGAACGCGCCATCGGATGACAAATCGGAATACTCTGGTTAATCAGACAAGATGCCGCATATGTATCATATGGTGTACTGATAACTGTACAATTGTGCTCCTTTGCAATCTTGATGATCGTTTTGGCAATATTGGGCGTCATGCAGACGACAAGGCAAGCCGCTTCTAACTCAATCGCGCACAACTGCGCCTCATAGCGGTTTGCAACCAGAACAATATCGCCTGGATCGACCATATTTTCCATAGCTTCCGGACTACCGGCGGCAATGACAATCTTTCCGTGGTCAATGTGCATATCGGTTGAACCGGTCACCAACGTACCGTTCAAGGTCTCTACAATATTAGAAATAGATGTGTTTGCATTTGCAACGGCATGTGGATCAAGGCTGTCCATATTTGCCATAGCCAGCCGTTTCAGTGTAATCAAGCCCTCCAGCTTATTGGTATCATTCGTAATCGGAAGTGTAGTAATATCCTGATCGCGCATGGTTTCCCATGCACGGCGCAAGGTCATCTGACCGTCCACGCCATCAATATAACGGATATCAATATCTCGCACTTTTGCATGTACATCCAGACAAATTCTGGGTGGTTTCATGCCAAATTTATTTAGGACAAATGCTGTTTCCTGATTGATTTCACCTGCACGGCGCGCTTCATATTTTCGATCTGTCGTAACATTTTTGAGATGTGCATAGGCAATAGCGGAACAGATCGAATCAGTATCGGGATTTTTGTGACCAATGACATTGACTGTTCGCTGCAACTTATTTTTTTGCCCCATATAATTTGTTCCTCCTATACATTTCTCCCACTCCACATATATCGTAATTCACCATGCAGCAAAAGTCAACCGTATGTACGGCAAATTCCTCAATTTTTTCGTTCTTTTTCCCTAATTTCAGCGATTTTCTCTTGACATTATTATGTATTATTGTCAAACTGTTGGTATACTATGTTTGGATAGGAGAATGACTTTATGAACCGGTATACTTCTAGAAGAAGAAAACAACAATTACAATTGCGCCGACGCCGACGCCGTATCACTTTACTTATTTTCTGCTGTGTTGTGCTGATCGCCACAGCCGCCGGCATTGTCCATATACAATCGGGCAAAAAAGATGAAACACATGTAACGACATCACCAAATACTTCACAGGCTGTAATATCCAAGAAATACAAACAAACGAGTGTTTCTCTGATTGCAGTCGGCGATAATCTGATTCACAATACTCTGTTGAAGGATGCCTATACCGGCAGTGATACCTATGATTTCACGCCATTCTATGAAAACATCAAACCATATGTAGAAGCTGCTGACATCGCTATTGTCAATCAGGAATCCCCTCTGGGCACAGGTGAACCTTCCGCTTATCCGAGTTTCAATACACCTCAAGCCTGTGGCGATGCACTGATCGACGCAGGTTTCGATGTAATCTCCCATGCGAACAATCACGCGATGGACGCCGGTTCCAGCGCCGTATATGATACGATGGACTTTTGGGACAGCCAATCTGACAGTGGTGTCATCCGCGTTGGCATCGCACGCGATGCAGAAGATCGTGCTAAAGTTCGTTATCTGGAACGAAATGGCATAAAAATCGGTTTTCTCGCCTATACATATGGATTGAACGGTTATTCTCTTCCGGATGACAATCCCGACCTTGTTTCATTGATTGACAAAGAAAAAATCGCTGCTGAAATGGCAATTGTTAAGGAGCAGTGTGATGCAGTTGTTGTGCTGATGCACTGGGGCGAGGAATATCAAACCACAGAAAACAGCAATCAAAATGAACTGGCAGAATTTTTGACTGAACAGGGTGCGACTCTGATTATCGGTGGACATCCGCATGTCTGCCAGCCATGCGAATGGGTTGAATCGGAAAATGGAAACCGTGCTTTCTGCATTTATTCCACCGGCAATTTTATTTCAGCACAGAATAAAACCAACACCATGGTAGAAGCCATGCTCCAAGTTACGCTGACTCGCCAGGCGGACGGTTCTGTAATCGTTGAAAATCCAGGTGTTATGCCGTTGGTATGCTATTTCAATTCCAATTGGCGCGGATATCGCGTCATTCCAATGGACGATTATACGGAATCTATGGCATCGTCTCATGCACTCGCTGGACGCTGCCAGATGAATCCTTCCCATCTGCGTAGTGTTGCGGAAGAAATTTTTGGAGAATATCTAATCGACAAGACAATTCCGGTCACCTATTCCAAAGACGACCCATCAACGTCCAACATCGTCTCATAGCCGGATTGTTCCCAACCGTATAGAGTTTTCCCATGTAAATGATTGCAATACTTCACAAAGTACGGTATAATGTTTTTTTGATGTGACAACATGCCAAAAATAATGCCTGCGCCAGCAGCTCAGGCTTATAGAGGAAGGATATGAATGATTTACAACAACATACTTGAAGCCATGGGACACACACCGATCATTCGGTTGAACCATATGGTATCCCCAGACAGTGCAGACGTCCTCGTTAAATTCGAGGGCCTAAACGTCGGCGGCTCCATCAAAACGCGCACAGCATATAATATGATCGCTGAAGCGGAACAAAATGGGTTAATTGGTCCGGATTCCATCATTGTCGAGCCGACCAGCGGCAATCAGGGCATTGGTCTTGCGCTCATCGGTGCAGTGCGTGGCTATCAAACCATCATCGTCATGCCGGACTCCGTCAGTGAAGAACGCCGGAAACTGGTTCGTCATTATGGTGCAGAAGTTATCCTCATCCACGATGACGGTGATATCGGCAAATGTATTGACGAATGTCTGCACACTGCACTGCGCATGGCGGCTGAAAATCCTAAGGTCTATGTTCCCCAGCAGTTTGAAAATCCTGCAAACCCACAGGTTCACCGCAATCAGACTGCACTGGAAATCCTGGCACAGGTAGACGGTCCGATCGATGGCTTCTGTTCCGGCATTGGTACAGGCGGTACCATCACCGGTATCGGTGAAGTACTGCGTGAAAAAAACCCACATATGACCATCTGGGCAGTTGAACCGGAAAATGCTGCAATTCTTGCGGGCGGCACAGTCGGTACCCATTTGCAAATGGGCATCGGTGATGGTCTGATTCCCGGTATCCTCAATACCAATATCTATGATGATATCTATATTGTCACGGACGAGGAAGCCATCACAACCGCAAAAGATCTTGCTCGCAAGGAAGGACTGATGTGCGGCATTTCCAGCGGCACCAATGTGGCTGCGGCATGCAAACTTGCCAAAAAACTCGGTCCTGGCAAAACTGTGGTCACTGTCCTGCCGGATACGGCCGAACGCTATTTCAGCACCCCATTGTTTGATGAATAAATCAAATTTTCCCGTGTGTCGCCCGACACATGGGATTTTTTATGCCGTATAGTTTCCCCTCATCGGACAAATACTGTTTTCTGAGGTGATACGACATGAAAGATGACTGTACCCTGCTCAATCACATCCGACAAACCACTGAAATGGGCGTGGATGGCATTGATTCTGTGATAGAATATGCAGAGGGCTCATTTCGCCAAGCTCTTGAACAACAGCGCACAGAATATCGTAAGCTGCACCGCTCTGCTGACACCCTATTGCACCGGCTGGGCGGCGTACCAGAAGATCTCAGTTCTTTCGCTAAATGGTCAAGTGAATTATCTGCCGGGTTGAAAACCATGATGGATTCTTCTCAATCCAATCTTGCGCGCATGATGATCGAAGGCAACACAATGGGTGTGACAAAAAGCCTGCAAACCATGAAAAGCTGCGACGTTCATGACAAAGATGTCTCCAATCTGGCACAAAAGCTGCTGGCAACGGAACAAGCGAACATCGATCAAATGAAAACCTTCCTGTGAAAATGAACCGGAGTTTTGTGCTCCGGTTCATCGATTTTTCTGCGCTGTTCAGATATGTTTGATAAATTTTTACATACACAGTCTTGTTGTTTGACCTGCCTCCCTGTTTTATTTTCTGTGCTTTCACATTGATTGATTACGCGTTTCATGATATAATATCGGCGTCATATAGATCTTATCATGAAAGTGGTGACTGCATATGGAACATACAGAGCAGGAACAGAACGAACAGACCGTACAGACAGCGAATGACATCGCCAGCAACATCCCAGCACCTACGGCAAATGGTGACATTCGTTTTGTCTGGAAACTCAAGGGCACTGGGAAAAAATCGCGGCAGCAGGTTATTGAAGAATGTATCAAGGGACAACCGGTGTTTATTATCTGCGATTCCAATGGAGCAAACTGTATGGTCATTACAGAGGAAGGTGAAGAAATTGGTCGCCTGAATGAGCGGGATTCCAAAACTTATCACGAATTTGTGGAAAAACGTCCATATCACATCTATATCAAGCGCATACGCTTTGACATAGACAAGCCCCGTGTTAAAATCCTTCTCATTGTGCATCAAGAGCCGCCTTACCCGTTAAATGAACTGCACACAACCCCCTGACCATACAAAAAATATACCTGAGACTGCCCGCACACTGCACGGATTGTCTCAGGTTTTTTCGTATGTATTATGGTATTATTCTTCCGCCATACGGTAACCGACGCCAATTTCTGTCCGGATATAATACGGTTCTGCCGGATTCGGCTCTAATTTGCGCCGGATATGCGCCATATTGACGCGCAAGATCCGATTATTATCCGTTGCATACGGTCCCCAGATACGGCTGATAATATAGTCATAGGTCAGCACTCGACCAGGGCGGCGTGCAATCAACTCGACAATTTTATATTCGATCTGTGTGAGATGGACAATCTCACCTGCCAGCAATACCTGTCTGCGCTCAAAATCGACAGTCAGATCGCGTACCGTATAGCTGCCGCGGGGCAGGTCATCACCGGAATCCAGCTTGGCCTGATGGCGCAGCGCCGTGCGGATGCGTGCAAGCAATTCAGAGGTTCCGAACGGTTTGGTTATGTAATCGTCCGCCCCAAGATCGAGCGCTTCTACCTTTTGGCTCTCCTCCTCACGCGCCGACACAATGAGAACCGGAACGCCTGACCAACCGCGCAGCCAACGAAGCAATTCCAGACCGTCCATATCTGGCAAGCCCAGGTCGAGCAAGATCAGGCTTGGGCAATGTGAATTGATGATTGATCGCGCAAGACTTACAGTCTCGGCCTGAAGGGTGTGATACCCGTTGGCTGTCAACACAGTAGTCAAGACATGCGCAATCGGCTGTTCGTCCTCTACAATTAAAATGGTTTCCCTGTTCATACGTTTTCCTCCATTGGAAGAGTAAATACAAATTGAGCGCCGCCATCTGGATGATTGATTTCACGAATCTGTCCTTCATGTGCTGCGATGATCGAGCGACACAGCGTCAATCCGAGACCAAGACCACCACGTCGACTGTCCGTATGCGCTTGAGCCGCTTCAAACAGTTCATCCTTCCGTTCTTCTGGAATACCAGGACCAAAATCACGCACGGTAAACTGCGCGTTCTTTCCCTGACGGCAAAGGCTGACATCTACTGGCGTATCTGCATAACGGATGGCATTTTCAATCAGATTGATGAGCACCTGTACAATGAGTGTCACATCCATCGAGACGAACAACATCTCATCCAGAAGATGTACACTGATCTGTGCATCCGGATAGCGTTTTTTACACCGCGCAACGGCCTCTGCAATGACCTCTTCTGCCGCTTCTTCTGATTTTTTCAGATTGGTGACCTGCGATACGCGGGTAACTGAGAGCAGATTTTCCACCATGCGCAACAACCATTCCGCATCCTCATGGATATCAGCGGCCAGCTTTTTGGTTTCCACTGTGCTAATGCGATCGCCACTCTCTTCAATTGCTGCGGAAGCGCCAATGATACCAGTCAACGGTGTGCGCAGGTCATGTGAAATCGAACGCAACAGATTGCTGCGAATCATTTCGCGTTCGGCTGCCAATGCCGCACGGTTACGCTCTTCTGCCAACATCTGACGTTCCAACGAAATGCCTGTCTGTGAGAGGATTGCACCGACATGTTCCAGTGTTTCCTCATGAATCGGATTGTCCTTCCACAGAAAACCATAACAGCCAAGCATGGTGTCGCCGCTCATCAGCGGGATATATTGAAACATGGCGTATGGCGCAAGCATGGTCCCCGCTCCCGCAACAGTCTTTTCCCGGAAGCATGCCTCTACTGCACTGCACTCAATGGAATCGGACACAAAACCACTGATCTCTCCACAAATGCGCTCCTGATTGTTTGATAAACTGTCTTTATCCTTAAAATACAACACCGGGCAACCCAGCAACTCATGTAAATACCGCAATGTGAGATCGATCATGCTGTCGGCATCGTGCGCATTGGACAACTGCTGCGAAAACTCATACAGCTTGCGCATACGCTGTTCGCTCGCACGCGCACGACGCGCCTGTTGTTTGACATTCCCCGTCGTTGCACTGGTGATGATGGAGATCATAAGCAAAGAGAGAAAAATAACAGGATATCCTGACGCTGTAAAATTGAAGCTGTTAAACGGAGCAGTAAATGCATAGTTGACCGCAAATACACCCAAAATAGACGCCAAAACACCCCAGCCATAGCCCTCCGTGGTGCGAGCGACAACCAGAGCTGCGAGCATATACAGCGCAGTCACATTGGCAGAACTATTTGTCCACTTGACCAATAACGCAGATGCCCCGGTCGTCACCGCGACAATTGCCATTGTGATACATAAATCAAGCACATGCCGGCGGCTGATGCGCATATGCTTGCGATGGTTCCCTTTTTCTTTTTTTCGCATGCAATTTTCCCCTTTCCTGCCGAAGTACAGCGAATCCTCGCGAATCCAGCAGATTATTTTTTTATTATAACAACCGTGTGCGACGGACACAAGCACAGGAGTGTTAAGAATTCGCTATGTCACACGCAATTGATATGTTTTGAACAACATCTTCATTTTATTTACAAAGAACGGATATATTCCGGGCAAAACTTGGTGGGTTTTTAAGATTTGAGATATATTTTATAAAAACTATTTGCATTTTGATTTTTTATGCTATAATATGGAGAGACACAGGAGGAGTACTGATGAATTTTTTGAAACCAATACTGATTGCTGTCATCGTGATTCTGACAGTACTAATTATAGTGAAAGCAAACAGTTTTGCAACATCTGATCAACCGTCTGGCAAGCAGAAGCCGGAAAAGGATTCACCTGCACCACCACATCCTGAACCGCCAATGCAGACTCCAATTGAATTTTTTATCGTCTATGTTGGTCGCCGTGTGCCGGTCACACACTATCCGTTTACCATTGGCAGCCGCAATGACAACGACCTGATTATCACCGATTCCACCGTTTCCCGCCAGCATGCCGAACTGTTCCGCAAAAATGGTCAAGTATGCCTGCGTGATCTCGGCTCGCTCAACGGTACAATTGTCAACAAAGTTCCCCGTTCCGAGACACCGATTGTCGGTGGCGAACGCATCCAGCTCGGCACGACTATCCTTCAGATCGAACGCGCAATCGATGACGTGTCGGACGATACGCAGTTTATCCGGAGGTGATTGAACGCATTATGGCTAACAGAAAATCCTTTAAAGCAGCCAGAACTCAAAGAACGAAAAAAAAGAGACCGGCTCGTTCAGAATTACACACCAGCGGTTCCCAACCGATTGTTTTGTTTATTCTGTTCCAGCTGGTTTCTCTACTTATTGTCATGGTCAGCGGACGCGGCACCGCATACCTGTATATGATGATCCCACTGATCATCATTACCTATGGCGGTTGGTATCTTGTCAATCGTGTGGGTGCGGAGATTTCGTTTTTCATCAATTCAGCCATGCTGTTGACCTTCGGCACGATGATTCAATGTATGCTTCTTGAGGAAGACAGCATCCCCCAATCACTGTTGATTATCTATGTGCTGGCTGCTGCCGCAGGTGTCATCTGTGGATTCCTCTACCGCCGCATGCCCGTCATTGCATCGGCAAATGGCGTGGCGCTTTTGATGCTCGTATCTATACTGCTCTATCTCGCCACATTGGTTCTCGGCGCGGCAGTTGGCGGCGGCGTGCGCAACTGGATCCGCATCGGCGGTATGTCCATCCAGCCCTCTGAGTTCAACAAGGGCATTTATGTCCTTGTCATGGCCGGTCTGCTGTGCACCAAGGAACAGCCCGGACGTAAGCGCATTTGGGTTGCTATCCTGTTTACACTCATCAACCTTGGTTTTTTGGGTATCCAGGGCGAATTTGGTACATTCCTGTTGATCTTATGTACGTTCCTTGCATTTATTTTCCTGTTTGTACCGGATATCAAGGTATTTGTTTCCGTTTTCAGCATCTTGCTGGCGGGTGGCGCAGCAATCACCGCCTGTTGCATGGCATTGCTCAAAGTGACGGGCGGTACGAGCAACTTTGCTCCCATGAGCTTTGTCCTGACCCAAATTAAAAAAATTGCGAATCGATTTATCTATTGGCTCGACCCGGCGAGCGATGCTCAGGGTGCAGGGTATCAGATTTTACAGGCACGCAAGGCATTGCTCAATTCCAATCTGTTTGGCAGCGATACGACAACACCGTTGTCCAATCCGACCAATGATATGGTGTTCCCGGCGCTCACGGAACGCTGTGGACTATTGATCGCATTGACGATCTGCATCCTGTTTGGTCTGCTTCTGGTTCGTGGCACGCGCATTTATTTCCGTTGTCCCGACCGCTACCATCAGGCCGTATGCGCAGGTCTGTGCTTCCAATTGATCCTTCAGGCATTTATCATCATTGGCGGTTCGATCGGCATGTTTCCGCTCACTGGTATCACACTGCCGCTGATCTCTCGCGGCGGTTCCTCGCTCATGTCAACGTTTATGTTCCTGTCGATCATTCTTGTGATCTCCGCAGGAAATCTCTGGGATGGAAGGAGGGACTATTCCCATTATGAAACCAAGCTTCAAAAAGCGCGTACAGTGCATACAAACCGCTTTTCTTCTATGCGCAATCGCAGTCGGCGTCGGACTGGTGTGGACGACACTGGGAAATCCTGAGAGCCGTGCGGCTGCGGCTGCCGAAACTGCCCAGCGTACCTATCTGCGAGGTACCATTTATGACCGCGACGGAGAGGCTCTCAACTATTCTGAAGAGGTCAATGGTACCCGCAAATACACAGGTGGACGCGCTTTTTCTACAGTAACCGGTTATTTCTCTCGTATTTACGGCACAACTGGTATTGAAAACACATTCAATACTGAGCTTGTCTCCAGCAAAACCAGAGATGATACCAAAAAGGGTCACGATATCACGCTGACGCTGGATCGCGACCTGCAAAACGCTGCATACGACGCCATTTCTAATATTGCAGACGGCGCAGCCGTCGTGCTCGACGCACAGTCCGGTGAAATCCTGGCTTTGGCATCCACGCCGACATATGAACCGGAAACGCTGGAAGAAAACTGGTCGGAATTGTGTACCATCGACGGTCTGTTCCTGCCGAATGCCTATAAATCGACATTTGCCCCCGGTTCTGACTTTAAAATCATCACGGCCTGCGCAGTCATTGACAATGGCGTGGCAGATACTACCGTCAACGATCAGGGTTCCTATACGTTCAACAATGGGCAGACCATCACCAACTATGACAGCCGCGCATTTGGCCGAATTGACCTCAACGGCGCGATTAAAAACTCTTCCAATGTATATTTTATCACCAAAGCGTTGGAAATGGGCGGCGATAAGCTGGAAGCAAGCCTGCGTAAGTTCCTGCTCGGTGAAGATATTGAGTTGGATTTCACAACGCTCAGTTCCAATCTGGATTTCGAAGACTATCGCGATGAAGTTATCGGTTCTATCGCCTTTGGTCAGGGCAAAACGGAAGTCACACCGCTTTACATGGCCATGGCCGCACAGGCCATCGGCAATGACGGCGTTATGCTTGAGCCGTACATGATTCAATCCATCGATACCGGCGATGGCAAAAATGTCTCAACCGGGCAAACCACTGAACTGACCACTGTTACCAGCAAAGATACCGCCGATCAGGTCACCTATGCGATGACGTTGGCTGCCGATCACTATGGTTTTGATTCCGTGGGACCAGAGGGTTGGGACATCGCAGCAAAAACCGGTACTGCACAGACTGGTACGGATACCAACGCATGGATTGTCACCTTTGCCCCCTCAGATAATCCCAAATATGTTGTTGTCGTCATGGCAGCACATCAGAATCACGACGGTATTTATTACAAAGATTCTGTCGATCAGATATACGATGCGTTGGTTGAATACGATCAGGCTTCCAATTGATTCTAACGAAAAACTCCTGTTCCTTTTGATTGGGAACAGGAGTTTTTTTCACATGTCGGCATGGTTCATTCGGATTGTGCGTGCAAAACTTTTCTGCGTAAAAATTTCCCCACCACATCGTTGAATTCGTCAAAATTATCCGCATTGGCGTTGTGCGCCGCTGCTGAAATGACATGCATGGGATATCCGCTTTGTTCCGACCATTTCCGGCAATATTCTGCGAATTTCCCCTCATAGTCCAATGCACCGACAACCAACAGCACAGGACATCCGAAGTCAACGGCTTCTTTGCGCGCAAACCGTTCTCCAAATGTTTGTCTGAATGCGTTGACGATTTCACGCTTTGACATCTGTTCGATCATGGCGAGCGCATTGTGATAGCCATAATTTGACTGTCCCCGCGCATGTGCCAGACGGATGTGCACCAGACGTTCCGGCAGACGCTTGACCAACATCGGCACACGGGTCATTTGCCGCATATCTCCGGATGAGTAAAATGAATTGCCAAATGGCATCACACCGACGCCGACAAAGGCTTGCACCTTTTTCGGATATCGGGCAGTATATTCCTGACAGACATATCCACCGATACCTACACCAACCAGAATGACCCGGGTCAGCCTTTCCCGCTGTAAAATTGCCTCCAGTTCGTCTGCGGCATGTGCATATGAGAAATCCTGATAGGAACGTGATCTGCCATGCAGCGGCAGATCCCATGTCAGAACCGTATAATCGCGCTTGAAATATGGCACTTGTTTGTCAAATGCATGGTGGTTTACTGCAATGCCATGTGTGAATACAATACATGGCGCATCCCCATTCGCATGGCGTTCAATCCAATAATACGTCGCTCCGCGCGGCGAAGATACCAGCTTTCCTATCACAGCCATTCCTCCCATTTTTGCCGTTCCCAATCAGTCATCATCCGATCTCTCAATCACTCGAACTTATTATGATTGCATCTGTCCAGGCAATCTGCGTGCACGGAACTGCTCAATCATATAATGCGTCAAATCAAGTGGGTCCTCTTCATATGCCGGCGGAATTTCATCGGGCGTAAACCATCCCGCTTCTTTCAATTCATCCTCCTGGAGGGTGATTTGATCGCTGCCATCCAGTTCTGCCCAATAACCAATCATCTGCGCACCGGAGAAGCCCCACGGTTGGTTTCCATAATATTTCACATTTTTGATTTTTAGACCGGTTTCTTCAAACACTTCCCGGTGTACGGTATCCTCCATGGTCTCGCCCACACTCATATAACCAGATACCAGCGCATATACCGGGTTTTTATAAACGGAAGATCGGGTCAACAAAATGCGGTCTCCATTTCGTACCCCGACAATGATGGCCGGACACACCGTAGGATATGTGACCGCATGACAATCTTCATTGATACAACGCATGGCCAGCTCTTTTCCATCCGGACACATCGGCGCTCCACACACGCCACAGAAGCGATGGGTTTGAAACCATTGATACAGATGCAGACCGGTAACCGCTGCCAGACGCAGCCAACGCGGCTCCACTGCACGCAGACAACGTGAAACATCTTTTTTCAACTGGCTTCGAATACCCTCCGGCAAGTCAAGCACTGTAAAAAACTGAATGCCGTCCACATCGAGCATATGTACAAGCAATTCATCCGAACCACCCAGCGCACACCAATCACGATACGTCGGCAATGTACCAGTCTGTGGCAACAGCAACACATCTGTGCGCTCAAACAACAGAACAAAATCTGTGACTTTCGGCTTGGGCGTTGCAAATTCAGTGCTGAGTATATGCTGTCCAATTTCCTGAATCATAGGTGTCCTCCCAATTCATCCCTCAGAATGAATCTATTTTTATTTCATTGCGTTCAAATTATGGATGTATTCCACTTCTTTTATTATACGTTCTGTCATGCAAAATGCAAGGGTTTCTGTCTGCTCTTGGTTGAACGATATGTAAAATTTCAGTATAATAACTATAGTATTGATTGGAGGAATTTACAGATGAAATCATTGTTCTGTGACCTTGCGCCGCTGTGCGCAGAAATCGTCTCCACTGCCCAACGCGCATATCGCTCCGGTCTTATGGCAGGCACAAGCGGCAATTTGAGTTGCTATGCCCCCGACTACAACTGTATGGCAATTACGCCGAGCGGCATGGATTATTCAGCCATGACTCCAGAGGATATCGTCCTGATGCAATTAGATGGCACAGTGCTGCACGGTATCAAACCGTCATCTGAATGGAAAATGCACGCGGAAATCTATGCCAATCTTCCGGCAGTTCATGCGATTGTCCACACGCATTCCCCCAATGCCACAGCGTATGCTGTACTCCGCCGGGAAATCCCATGCGTACTGGTCGAAATGCTGTTGTTTCTGGGCGGCAGCATTGAAGTCGCAGACTATGCCGCACAAGGTTCTGCCGCTGTCGGCACAAATTGTCTGCCCATTCTGTGCCGCAAACCCGCCTGTCTGCTTGCCAATCACGGCGTTGTAACGACAGGCACTACGCTCGAACAGGCATATACCAACAGCATCTATGTCGAAGATGCCGCCAAAATTGTCCGGCTTGCTATGAGCACAGGATATCCAATTCCGGCAACGATCAATGAGGAAGGAAGCAAACCCTATCATGAATCAATATCTGTCTGACCATGTCCATCTGAGCGATGACGGCACAGCCGTCATCATTTTAGACCAGACTCAACTCCCCTGCCGCACAGAATATCGGACCTTGCGCACAGCCCGGGAGATGTTCGACGCCATTCAGCAGTTGCAGGTGCGCGGAGCACCTGCTATCGGCATTTGTGCAGCGTATGATCTCTATGTGCTTGCACAACAGATTTCTGCACATACTACACAGGAATTTTTGTCTCTGCTGCGGCAGCAGGCAACATTCCTGGCATCTTCCCGTCCGACAGCGATCAATCTGAGTGCAGCGCTCAACCGTATGTTGGATACTGCCGCAACACAAACTTGTATTCGAGACATGCTGTCTGCCTTATATCGGGAATGTATCGCCATTCATGAGGAAGATATTGCAATGTGCCGTGCCATCTCGGAATATGGTCTGACACTCATCAAAGACGGCGATGGCATTTTGACCCACTGCAATGCAGGTCCACTCGCCACCTCACGGTATGGCACTGCACTCGGTCCACTATTCCTCGGAAAAGAACGCGGTCTGAATTTTCATGTGTTTTCCGACGAGACCCGCCCATTGCTTCAGGGCGCACGGCTGACCTGCTATGAACTACATCGCGCGGGTATTGACGTCACGTTGATCTGCGACAACATGGCCAGCCTGGTCATGAAAAATGGATGGATACAAGTATGTTTTGTCGGTTGTGACCGCGTTGCGGCAAACGGCGATACGGCAAATAAAATCGGTACGTCCGGTATCGCGATTCTCGCCAAACACTATGGCATTCCGTTTTATGTGCTCGGACCGACCTCTACCATCGATCTATCCTGTAAAACCGGTGACGATATCCCCATTGAACAGCGTGATGCCAACGAAATCAAACAAAAGTTTTATGCTGAGCCAATGGCACCGCCAGAAATCAACTGTTATAATCCCGCCTTTGATGTGACCGATCACAGCTTGATCTCCGGTATCGTCACAGAATATGGCATCTGCCGTGCACCATACACCGAAAGCCTGCGCACGGCAATGCAACAGAAACACGCCGCACTGTCCGGCAAAGGGAGGAATTCGCTTTGAACACCCGTCTATACAACGCCCGTATCCTGACCATGGCAGATGGAACGGAACCCATATGGGGAGAAATATGGATTGAGAACGATAAAATTACGTATGTCGGCACAGAAAAACCGACTGATATTCACTGGGATGTGGAACGCAATGTCTGTGGCAATCTAATTCTGCCTGGCTTCAAAAATGCGCACACACATTCTGCTATGACATTCCTGCGCTCCTATGCGGATGACTTGCCGCTGCATGATTGGCTGAACACACAGGTCTTTCCGATGGAAGCCAAATTAAACGCCGATCTGATCTATCATCTGTCCAAGCTCGCAATTCTCGAATACCTTACAAGCGGCATCACGGCGAATTTCGACATGTATCTGACACCGGATTCCATTGTACAAGCCTCGATAGACTGCGGTTTTCGCACCGTACTCACTGGTGCAGTCAACGATTTCAGCCAATCTGCTGCCCTTGTCGGGGAATGGTATCAAAAATACAACGGCTATTCCCCACTGATTTCATTTGAACTTGGTTTCCACGCAGAATATACGACCTCCCGTGGCATTTTAGAAGATCTTGCGGCGCTTGCCGCGCTGTATCGCGCTCCGGTCTACACGCACAATTCAGAAACTGCGTCTGAGGTACAATCCTGCATACAAAAAACTGGTCTGACTCCCACACAATACCTTGATTCCCTGCATCTATTTGACTATGGCGGCGGCGGATATCACTGCGTCCACATTACACCGGAAGACATTGCTATTTTGAAACAGCGCGATATATCCGTCATTACCAATCCGGCGTCCAATCTCAAGCTCGCCAGCGGCATTGCACCGATTCAGGCGCTGTTAGATGCAGGCATCAATCTCGCCATCGGTACAGACGGTCCGGCAAGCAACAACTGTCTGGATATGTTTCGTGAGATGTTCCTGACCACAGCACTTGCCAAAGTGCGCGAAACCAACGCTTCCGCAGTCGATGCAACTGCCGTGCTATACATGGCAACCGTTGGCGGTGCAAAAGCCATGCGTCTGACCGACTGCGAAACACTGACGCCAGGCAGTCAGGCAGACCTGATTGTCCTCGACCTGAACCAGCCAAACATGCAGCCGCTCAACAATATCAGCAAAAATATTGTGTACAGCGGCAGCAAACAGAATGTCATACTGACCATGGTCGCCGGCAAAATCCTGTATGAAAACGGACAATTTCATATCGGTGAAGATCCGGCAGCAATTTACGCAAAAGCAAATGAAATTACACAGGCGTTGAAAAATCAATAACAAAAAACCCTCATCGATGTGAACCGCTCTGCGCGCATCGATGGGGGTTGTATTGTAGAGAATTACTGCTGACCAAACTTTTCCGACTGGCTGGCAATCAGATCGGTATCGTCAAAATAATTGATCTTCATGGCGTCTCGCACGTCGTGCAGCGTCTGCGCTGCAACTTCGCGTGCCTTTGCGCTGCCTTCCCGAAGAATTTCATAAATCGCCGGGATATCCTTTTGCAGCTCTTTGCGGCGCTGGCGAATTGGATCCAGTTCCTCTTGAATGACATGGTTCAAAAACTTCTTCACCTTGACGTCACCCAAACCGCCGCGCTGATAATGCGCTTTCAGCTCATCGAGATTTGCATACTCCGACCAATACCGCTCAAAGTGCTCCGGCTTGCAAAAAGCATCCAAGTACGTGAAGACGGTATTGCCTTCAATCTTGCCCGGATCCTGTACGCGGATGTGGTCAGGATCGGTATACATGCTCATGATCTTCTTACGCACTTCCTCCGGTTCATCCGACAGATAAATGCAGTTCCCCAGAGACTTGCTCATTTTTGCCTTGCCATCAATGCCAGGCAAGCGCATACACGCCTGATTGTCCGGTAAAAGAATGTGCGGCATGGTCAGCGTTTCGCCATATACGCTGTTGAACTTGTGCACAATCTCACGCGTCTGTTCAAGCATAGGCATCTGATCCTCCCCCGCCGGGACGGTTGTCGCCTGAAACGCTGTGATATCAGACGCCTGGCTGATCGGATAAGTAAAGAAGCCTACGGGAATGCTGGCCTCAAAATTGCGCATTTGAATCTCCGACTTGACCGTTGGATTGCGCTGCAAACGGGATACCGTCACGAGATTCATATAATATGTCGTCAATTCACACAACTGCGGCACTTGCGATTGGATAAACAATGTCGATTTCGCAGGATCAAGGCCACAGGACAAATAATCCAACGCAACCTCAATGATATTCTGTCTAATTTTTTCCGGATTATCCGCATTGTCCGTCAACGCCTGCGCATCGGCAATCATAATGTAAATTTTATCATATTCTCCGGAATTCTGTAATTCAACGCGCCGTCTCAGTGAGCCGACATAATGTCCTACATGCAGTTTGCCGGTCGGACGGTCTCCGGTCAAAATAATCTTACCCAATAAACTTCCTCCTAAGCGGCGCACAGCACACCGTATGCGCACATTTGTTTTCTTTATTAATGTAATACAAAATGCCCATAAATGCAAGATATCTGGGACATTCTCTCAAATTTTCTCCGACAAAAAACGCTGTATATTGTTTATTTTTCATCCGATTCCCGCGTATATTTATGCCTGTCCTCCTCTGTGATTTTGCGCAGCACACGGCATGGATTTCCGACAGCAATGACATTTTCCGGGATATCCCGGCTGACCACACTGCCCGCGCCGATCACAGAGCCGCTTCCAATCGTCACTCCCGGCAGTACAGTCACATTTGCGCCAATCCAGACATTATCGCCAATTATAATCGGCCAGGCATATTCCAATCCCTGATTGCGCTGCTCGATATCCAACGGATGACCTGCTGTATGAAAACCGCAATTTGGCGCAATAAATACATTGTCGCCAAATATCACCTTCGCCCCGTCCAGAATAATACAGCCGTGATTGGCATAAAAATTTTCGCCAATTTCAATATTATAGCCGTAATCACACCAGAACGGCGGATGAATGCAAAATCTTTCACCAGTTTTTCCAAGCAGTTTTTTCAGAAGTACACGCC
>CALWUF010000007.1 GCA_944384655.1 uncultured Butyricicoccus sp.
CCAACATACCCGGTCAGTGCAATTTCACTGATGGTCTGCAAAAAGCTGTTTTCCGCGCCCATCTCCGGCATATCATCTTCTGTCCACGCAATCGGCGCAATGCCAATTTTTACTTTTTTCGGGTCTAGCATGATTTTCTCCTCTCATGTACCGTATGATATAGATTGCTTTATCCAAGGAAGGGTCGGGTTGTATCCGCACCCATCTTGATGACAGCTTCTGCGTCCATTTCCCAATATTCCGGACGGAACAGTTCGAGACAAGCTGGACCATCATAACCGACAGCCTGTACTGCATCCGCAACTTCCTGTACTGGGATCGCACCAAGACCAGGCATCAGGCGATGGCAATGGTCGAGAATGCCAAGGGGCAGATCTTCACAGTCATTGATGTGGAAGACAAACAGCTTATCCTTCGGAATTTTGCGGATATACTCGACGTCTGCACACTTATCGTGCAAGTAAACGTTAATACAATCCACCGTCAAACCGACACTGTCACGGTTGACTGCCTGTACAATTTCCAATGCCTGACGCACGCTGTTGCAGCACCATTTTCTGTCACCGATCGGCTCGAAGGACAGCTTCACGCCATACGGCTCTGCGATATCTGCGAGTTGGTTCAAAACCTTAACAGAATCTTCAAAAACTTCCTTCTCGTTTTTGGTGCAGATTTCATTGGTTACTGTCGGAACAACGATGATGTATGGATTTCCAATCTGCTGTGCGATTTCACAGCCAAATGTGAACAACTCTACGAGTTCCTTCCATTCTTCAGGTGTGCAAAAGTTGATGTTTTCAATAGAATTAAACGCAAACGGCTTGAGATGGCTCTTGGCAAAGAACGCCTTGAGGTCATCCACTGTGTGTGTTTTCAGGTATTCCTTGAGCATATCGAGACGCAGCTCGATGTAGTCATACCCATACTTTTCACACAATTCCAAATCCTTTTCGACGGTAGAATTTTCTTTACAGGTTGCTTCGTTATACCCTAATTTCAACATGCAGAATCAACTCCTTTTACATTTCACCGCGAGCTTCACGCTCTGACAATTCCTTAATAATTGCAGGATATTTTTTATCCAATTGATACAGTGCCAATACAATAACTGCAATGACCCAAACCAGAATTGGACCCCAGATATAGATATTCTGAATCATTGCCAATGCGGAATCAGGCTGTACAACTGCCTCGCCAGACGAACTGACATAACCGGCCATATCCAGCAATTGGGAAATAATTGCACTGGTGATACCATTGCCGAGTTTAAATCCAAGTGCACCACCGGCAAAAATCAATGATTCCTGACGGATGTGTGTTTTCCACTGACCGAACTCAACAACATCACCCAACATACCAAAGACAACTGCTGTGAGTGGAGCTTCGCCCAATGCACGGATAATGCTGGTAACAAGTGCCCAGGTGAAACTGTCTGTGTTAAACAGGAATGCCGCATGCGCTACAACGGCGACAATCGCACCAACCAGAGAGATTTGACGTTTACCATACTTGCGCAATAGGATTGGGCAAAGCATTGCACCGACAACCAAAGTTAATGCTTCTGCCAGATACAATACACTGTACATCCAAGTGTCATTATGGAACAGATATTTGCAGTAATATGGTAACGCTGTACCAACGATGGTACCATGTACACAAGTTACCGTCCACAAAATGAGTCCAGCCCAAAAATACTGGTTCCCTAACAGTGCTTTGACGGACTGCCCAACAGATACTTTGCTGTCCTTGCTATTCTGCGCTTCAATATATACGGTTTCCTTGCAACGTACAAAGCAGAAAATCAACATGATAAATGCGAGGATAACCCACATCGTCATTGCTTTGACCCAAGCCGCCTGATCATCGCCGAACAACTTGACAACCGGCTGCGTGAAGGTAACTGCGATGATACGGCCAATCGGCGCCATGGACATACGGAAGATAGAAAGCAAGTCACGCTCATGCGAAGAACGTGTCATCAGTGTAGACAGTGTACCATACGGCACGTTAATTGCTGTATAGAATACTGTTGTTGTCAGGTTATAGGTAATGAAAATATACCAGAATTGCAGGGATTCATTTGTCTGTGGCACAGTGAACAGTGCAACTGCGGAAATACAATACGGAATTGACATCCACAGAATCCACGGGCGGGCTTTACCCCATTTACTCTTGGTCTTCGTGACAATGATACCCATAATGGCGTCACTTGTTCCGTCAAAAATACGGGAAACCAACATAACAACGCCAACTGCTGCAACCGAAATACCAGCATAATCCGTATAGAACAGTACCAGCAGCGCTGAGATCATACCATATACAATATTGCAGGCAGTATCGCCAAAGCCATAGGCGATACGAGTGCCAACAGACAGTTTCGGTTCATTTCCCAAAACTGTTGTGCCGTTGTTGTTCATAACTCTCTCTTTCCTTTCCGCTGTCCGCTCCCATCAGACAGCATTATGATTGTTTCTGAAAAAAATAGCAGTACTTTTCTCACATCAATCGATCCCGCTCCGGATGATTTCGCATCCGGAGCAGTTTCATATTATCACTCAACTTCGCTGATCTTAACCGGGCGGCCTTCCTTCAAAGACTTCGCAGCAGCCAACGCAATCTTAACCGGCTGGATGCCGTCAATACCGGTTACCGGTGTTTCAGTGTTGTTCAGGACAGCTTCTGTGAATTCCTTTGCCTCAGAGATGAATGCATTGTTGTAACGCTCCAGGAAGAACCACGTCGGCTTTGCAATCTCAACACCTTCAGCCGTAGAAATCATGGACATGTCATTCAGATCATTGGAAACCTGTACACAACCCTTGTCACAGTGAACTTCTGTGCGCTGATCGTAACCATAATGTGCAGCACGGCTGTTGTCGATGACGCCAAGGGCACCGTTTTCAAACTTCATCATGACGATTGCAGTATCAACATCATCATACTGGTCATAGCCAGCGCCGGACAGAGCTGCACCATATGCAGTGACTTCTGTCACTTCACTGCCTGCCAAATAGCGAACCATATCGAAATCATGAATGGTCATATCCATGAAGATACCGCCGGAAACCTTAATATAATCCATCGACTGATGATCCGGATCGCGGGAAGTAACCTTGACAATATGCGGTGCGCCCAGTTTGCCGGAAGCAACGGTATCACGCACCATTTTGTGGTTATGGTCGAAACGGCGGACAAATCCTACCTGCAGCTTAACACCAGCTTTTTCAACTGCATCTAACGCCTCACGGATCTTGTTCAGATCGGTATCAATCGGCTTCTCACAGAAGATATGCTTGCCAGCCTTTGCTGCGCGCATGATAAACTCTGCATGGGTATTGGTAGAAGAGCAAATGAATACTGCTTCGATGGACGGATCAGAGAAAATCTTTTCCGGATCATCATAGCATTTTTCAATACCCATAGAAGCTGCCCATTCACGAGTTGCATCATTCATAAACGGATCTGCAACAGCATACAGGTCTGCGCTTGGAACAGCATGCGCCAGATTTTCACCGTGCAACTTGCCAATACGACCTGCACCCAAAAGACCAATACGTACCTTTTTCATAATCATTCTCTCCTTCTTTTTGGTCTGCCGACCATGATTACGTTGGCTGTTTTTGCCTGCCGCCAATGTCAGACGCCAGACAGAATCTCTCTTGTGAAGCATTTGAAACAGGATTTTCGCTTAAATTATGTATTATACTATACATAAATCCGGCGTTTTCATCTCTTTGCTTCATGCTTAAATTATATCAAAACAATGTAAAAACCCGTTATTTGATTATTGCTGAAAAAAATGCCCTTTCCAGGGCTTTTTTTGGATTTTCACAAAATCCTTTTCAAATTATTGCTATTTTTGATCACATGACACAAACCACTGTACGGCGTCTCACAATATCATCAAAATGTGCTCATAAGTGCATATTTTTGATAAATCGCAATAATTTGACAATTTTTCTGCACATTTAACAAGACGTTGTAAAGAAATCTTCCCCAAATCATGGTAGAATTCGTGTCATGATGAGAGGAAGATCGTATGAGTGAATCAAATTTTTTTAAAACCTGCCTGCGCGGCAATCGTATCCCCGAATGCATCAATAGTTATTTTATCAATGAAGAACATAGCAGCAAACATGTCTTTTTGCCACATATACACAAAAATTATCTGGAACTATTCTTTGTCTATCAGGGCGAAGGACAATACATGGTGGATGGACAATATTACAATATCCGCGCAGGAGATATTGTCATTGTCAATGCCGGTCTCCTGCACAGCAAAAATTGTACGTTTGCAAAAAATCTTCGTTCCTATAGCGTGGGGATTCGTAACCTGGCTATCACTGGTCTTCCAGACAATTGTCTCTGCAAAAGCGGAGAACTCCCCGTCGTTTCCTGTGGTCTGATATCCGAACAGATCGGTGAAATGTTTAAACTCATCTATTTGTTGCATTCTGATAAAAATCATTTGCGCGATATCTGTAGCTGTATTGCGCTGTCCCTGATTATGCTGGTCTATGAAATACTGGACAGCCGCAGCCATAATGAATCCAGCCCCCCACGCTCAACAGCTTCCGCTACAGCCGATCGTATCCGCAATTATCTGGATGAACATTACCGCGAATCTCTTACGCTGTCTGCCATTGCACGTGAGCTGAATGTAAACGAGTACTATCTCTCTCATATTTTCAAAAATGAATTCGGTATCCCGCCGATGCAATATGTCATGCGCCGGCGTATCGGCGAAGCACAAAGCCTGTTGATGGACACAACAATCCCGATTGGGGATATCGCAGATATGCTCGGTTTCAGCTCAATCAGCCATCTGAACACCATGTTCAGCAAGTATGTAGGTCTTCCGCCTGGCAAATATCGTCAATCTCTTCGCAATATGGAAGATTGATTTTCTCTTATTCAAAACAGCGCTGGAAAATGGGAACAATATCCCCTTTTCCAGCGCTGTATCATTTCTATCTACAACAACTTACGACAATGCAAACTATTGTTGTATCTTTTGTTTTAGTTGTTGAAATTTCAACATACAAGTTGCCACCTCTGATATATGATAGTTTCAACAAGTGAAACGAGTATGATTCAGGAGGTAACGAGTATGATTCGCAAGATTATTAAAATAGATACAGACAAATGCAATGGCTGCGGCGCATGCGCCCACGCCTGCCACGAGGGCGCCATCGGGATGGTTGATGGCAAAGCAAAATTATTGCGTGAACATTACTGTGACGGTCTGGGAGACTGCCTCCCCGCATGTCCAACCAATGCAATTTCTTTTGAAGAACGGGAAGCTCCTGCTTATGACGAAGCGGCCGTTCTTGCAGCAAAGGCACAGAAACAGGCGGACGCGCTGCCATGTGGCTGTCCGGGTACACAGTCTCGGACCATCTCTCACAGAGAATCCAATGACCAGACAACAGTTCCTGTTTCCAGCCGACTGTCCCAATGGCCCGTACAGATCAAACTTGTCCCAGTGAACGCACCCTATTTTGACGGCGCTGACCTGCTCATTGCTGCCGATTGCACTGCCTATGCATACGGTGATTTCCACAACACATTCATCAAAAATAGGATCACGCTTATCGGTTGTCCCAAGTTGGATAACGTCGAATATTCCGATAAGTTGACGCAGATCATTACAAGCAACAACATCCGCAGTGTAACTGTTATTCGCATGGAAGTTCCTTGCTGCGGCGGCATTGAACACGCAGTGAAATACGCTTTACAGGCGAGCGGAAAATGGATTCCATGGCAAGTTGTGACCATTTCTACCGAAGGAAAAATATTGGACTGATTGCCTGGCGCGACCGATAAAAGTGCGATCCAAAAATCAAAAAATCCCACAGCAAATGTCCGGGGGCGTAAGAAAGTAATATCGTATTGTTAGGAACGGCATGGCTTCGGTCATGCCTTTTCCTCTTTCATCAGTTCATTCAACGGGATAAAACCCACAAGATCATAGGAAATACGGATGTTCTACCGCTGCTCTTGTCTGGGGCTTCAATGTAGATTGCTTTGGCAAGTTCCCGCAGCGCATAGGGGGTAAGATCGTCCAAATCCTCGTATTTGCATACCCGCTGGATAAACTGCTCCAAATTTTCAATCTGTCGTTCCTGTACCTCGATTTCCTGCCGTAAACTGTGAAAGTTCACTTTGAGCCGCGCCTGTTCGTCCTCGTAAATCTAACACATCACCCCGAATTAGTGTCTGAATGTTGCAACTATTTTATTTTCCTCCAAAACAGAACAGTTACCAATAGCGGTGTTTGAAATGAATAAAATACCAAATATATCGTAAAGTTTTTCTACGGTATATAGGCTAAAAGAATATATGGAGATTCTAATTAGAACTGCGTGGATACGATGTCCTGTTTTTTGTGACAAATCATAGTTCGTCAGCTGTTTTTTATCATCAGTAAGTAGGATACGGCCACCGAATTAAAAAAACGCTGTTCGGGTGGGAATTTTGTTATGCTCTGATAACCCTCGGACTTCGTTTTGAAAGTTTGGAGGGATTTTTTATCAGGGCGATCAGATCCTCCCAGCAGACCGGAGTGAAGGTGGTGTCATCCTCAGAAAGGATCAACAGCACCCGCCCCTCCCACAGGGCGAAAAGATCAGATGCCAGAACCCCGTTGTCCCGCCCTCTATTGTGCCGATCGCGCCATAAAGCAGGAAGGGCAGCTCCCCAAAGCAGATCCAGCGCCAGTAAAAACGTTTTTCCGCCTTTGTTGGCGGTTCTTTCGCCGCTTTGATAATGGCAGGGAAATATCAGCCGGGGCTTATACAGTGCCACTGCTACGGCGAACAGGTTAAAATAGGCCGCC
>CALWUF010000008.1 GCA_944384655.1 uncultured Butyricicoccus sp.
AAGCAGCAGCCGCCCCAGCCGCCGGCAGTCATTTCGACTGCATCGATGCCATAAGCCTTTACTTTGTCAAGCATTTCTGTGAACGGGATTTTGCCGAATACGTCTGTGCAGATAGAAAGTTTCATAATTTTTATCCTTTCCCAATGAGTTTGTCTGACGGAGAACCGTGATGGTTCCCCGTTTGACAGATTTGGAGTGTTTTTGTTTCTTTTTATCACATAGCAGACTCCTGAACTCTATTATGCAGCAAAAGAAACGAAACTTAGACGGTTTTACAGAGTGAAATTGTTGGAGAGAGCCTCTGCAAAACAAAAAAAGGAGCGTGTTGTTTTCCAGAAAAGAGAGATGGTTTGTTCCCCGTTCCAGTAAACAGATATGATTTTCGTTCCAGCCGCACGACAGGGAGTCTTCCGGAACCCCCTGCCGCACGTGGAAAGAAAAATCATGGATTGAGAAATAGTATCTATTTCATTCCCATACAGGCAAATCTCCTGCACGGGACCAATCCATCAACATGGAGATTGGGGCACGGCAGGCAGGTCAGGCAAGCCCACCGTGCTATAAAAGAAGAGAAGAGCTGTGATTTATGCCTTGTACAAATTGGGCATTTCATCGTAAACAACCGGAACAATGGTCTGTGTCTCACGTGCCTCGGAAGCAGCAGCAGCAGCAACCTGGCAAGCATAACCATCCCATGCGGTCGGACCGTCAACGTAACCCGCCTTGGATGCATTGATCCAAGTCTGAATCTCCGCATTGTATGCATCAGCAAACCGCTGGAAGCAATCCGTATACATGGCCTGTCCGGTGAATGCCTTGGTATTGACAGAGATGTAATTCGGCTTCGGCATGTTCAGAACAGCGCCATCGCAGACGATCTCGCACTTGATGTCATAATCGTTGAAGTTATTGACAAAGGACTCAACATCGATGCGAACGCCGGACTTGGTGGTCAGAATCATGATCTGCGGGTCATGCAGATCCTTCGGACCGTTGTTCGTGCTCTTGCCATAGCGAACCTCTGCGGTTGCATAATCCTCGCCGAGCAGCCAGCGCAGAACATCGATTTCATGAACCATGGAATTCTCAACTGCCATGGAATTGTCCCAATCGTCCGGTACAGACGGATTGCGATGTGCACAATGCAGCAGCAACGGTTCGCCATATTCACCGCTCTCAATAGCTGCCTTCAACTGCTTGTAACCTTCGTCATAGCGGCGCATAAAGCCAACCTGTACGAACTTTTTACCTGCTGCGAGTTCTGCCTCGACAATGCGCTTGCAGGCGTCTGCCTTCGGAGCGAGCGGCTTTTCACAGAATACGTATTTGCCAGCCTTGATGGAAGCCATAACGTACTCTTCATGATATGGATCCGCCGTAGTGCACATAACGGCATCGATTTCCGGATCGTTAATCATATCAATCGGGTTTTCAAAGCCTTTGATGCCGTACTTCTCGGCAACCGACAGACCAAATGCACCTGCCGGATCCGCGCAGGCAACGACCTTACCGCCCTGCAACTGGGTGTTGATTCTCTCGATGTGGGTGCGGCCGATTCCGCCAGTACCTACCAAACCGATTCTGAGATCACTCATTTTCATATACCTTCCTTTTTTATGTATTTGGCATATAACAACGCGAAAACGCATTGTTACGAGACCGATCTCGCTATCTTCTAAAAAAAGATGGAATTTTGCCCGGATTGTATTATTTTCACGCAAAACTCCCTCATAGCCGTTTGAGCTACCGGTTTCTTTTTTTAAGAGACCGGTCTCTTCTTACCTTGACTGTATTATACCTCTTTTCTTCTGCATTTGTCTACTGTGAGATGTTACAACACTTTCTTTGTTTTTTTGTGCACCCTTTACAAAGCATTATTTTTTGTGTTGTGCGCATAAAAATACCGCCGCCAGGCTCATACCGGACGGCGATAAATGTCGCATATGGTTCAAATTTTTTCACTACTGATGTTCTCACGGAACAGGATCTCATTCTTCGTATAAAAGATTTCCCGCTCCGGTTTTCTCTCATAGATGAGGTTCTCAAATAACAGGCGCATGGCAAGCCTTCCCTGTTCTGCCAGATCGCCGCTCAAGGTGCAGGCAATTTCCTTGTTTTCCACTAATTTCGCAATGACAGGATACTTCTCGTAACACACGATGGTCAACTTCCCCGCCAATCCTTTGTCCCGGACAGCCCGGCAGATATCAGACACCATACCGCAGGTGATGAACAATGCCTGAAGGGATGGACGCCGCTCCAGCAACTCCATTGTCTTCTGATATGCATCCTCCGGCGTCTCCGAGATATCTATTATGTCCACCACTTCAATGTTTCCTGTGCATGCGGGCAAGTGCTGTCGAAATGCATGTTCACGTTGTTTGATGGAACTCATATTCCGGCTGGATACAATCCCCAATTCTCCCCCCTCGGGCATCCACAGGGAAATCAATCGTGCGGCAACCCGTCCAGACTGTTCCATATTCTGCCCAACATAGCACAGACGCGGCGCATGTTCTAAATCGGAGTTGACTGTGACGACCGGGATCCCTGCCGTTTCCAATTCGGTCATAGCTTCCGACACAACCGGACTTTCAATCGGCAAAAGAACGACACCGGATACCCCTGATTTGACCAGATTCTTCAGGCAGGCTGCCTGCCCTGCTGCATCTGAAAACGGCATTTCATTGTACACAACTTCCACATTGAAGCTGTTGAAATCCTGTTTTACCAGTTCCATCCCTTTTTTCAGGAATGGCATGGCGTCTACAACAGGCATGACAACCGCAACGGTCATTTTCTTCTTCTGATAATTCAATGCCTTGGCAAGTGGATTGGATTCATATCCATACTCCTCCAACAGCTTGCGAATTTGTTGACGTTTGGCTTCACTGACACCCGGCCGGTTGTGAATCACTTTGTCCACTGTGGATTTATGGACCCCGGCAAGCTCTGCAATTTGTTTTAAGGTAATACTCATTTTTCTTTCCCTTTTCTTTTTTATCAAAAAAGACCTGTCGTGTTCCGGAAGAGACCGATCTCTTTCGTTCATCTTTACTATATTATAGTATTCTTACCCCAATGTTTCAAGCGAAATCTTTTTGATATGTCCAGAAGGGTGCAGCCGTTTGTGCCCATTCGGACCGGCTGCACAAAAAAGGGACTTTCAGACAAACGTCCAAAAGTCCCAAAATCATTCTGTTACCACACGTTTTTGAGCAAAGCGCCTCAATTACTTGTTCATAGCAGCAGCTACGTCAACGGCTACGGCTACGGAAGCGCCAACCATCGGGTTATTGCCCAATCAAGTTGTCAGGAATTTATTGTTTCTTTTTATTACTTTTCACAACTTGTTGTGCGCGAATTTTCCTATTATTCCGGAAAACAAAGAACTTTTTGCGTATTTTTGAAATTTTGAGATACCACGTTATATTTGCTTGTTGCGGTCAAAATGCGGTCAAATATCCATCTGATTTTTCGGAATGCCCGCGATCCTGATTATACGTTTTGCGTTTTCCACAAAGTCCGCAATAAAACGATACCTGATTTTAAACCCGTCGAATTCGACGGGTTTAAAAATGTACAATTTCACGGGTGATATTTTGTGCACTATTTATTTTATACGCCATTGACGTATACCCTGATAGGGTATATAATATAGTCACAGTAAAGGAACGGAGGACAAAGACATGAAATACGACAGAAGCGAGATCATGAAAAGAGCATGGGAAATCTTCCACAAGGCCATTGAAATGTTCAAAAAATCCGTCGTAACATTTTCTGATTGCCTTCGTGAAGCGTGGGCAGAGGCAAAGGGATTCGGCATGAAGGGTAGCGGAAAACAGATCGCTTGGGCGATGAAAATTCGTCAGGAAGCTGTTGACGCTATGGAAAGAAAGCTCGAAAAGCAGGAGCATTTTCTTTCCCGTTCTGGTAAGGAAAAATATGTAAAGAGAATCGAAGCCCTCAAGGCTGCAAAGGCGCGCATGGAGGAAACGCATTCTGCATCGTGGTGGATTGATCGCCGCGGTTTTATGTCTACAGATTTTGCAGAAGAAGCGACCGGCAGTGAGTGGGTTTGAAGAAAACGACAAGCAACAGTGGAGGACAGAAAAATGAAAAAGCTAAATTTTAACTGCATATTGCAATGCAAAGATAACAACCTCGGCATGATTGCGCGGGATGAAGTCTGGATTGAACCTGAACCGGATACGGAATAGGATACAACATCGTATCCAATTGGCGCATTGGGAAAACCCAATGCCCTGAATATATAATAAAGATGTTGCGGGAACTGTACAGTTGCCCGACCGGGTACCAGCAGGGGATACTGGTTGCCCTGGGATCGTGGAACGGTGACCGTTTGTATGTCCGCAGCATTGACCGTTGGTATCCGGATCAGATTCAACCACTGTTCCGCAGTCGCGTATATAGCATAGACGACGCGCATGTGCCAGGGCGTCGTCAATACAATATCAAATCGCCCAGCGCACACATCCCAACACTGGACGAGGTTGTTGATTGGCAAGGTTTTGCACGTGCATACATCGAAATACACGGCGCAATCACGCCGATCACCCAGCACAAAAAACATGTGCCGGGTATGAAAATTTATGGCAGGGAGCATGTCATCGAGGTTTTGATGGCGCACCTTCCGATCGTGCCGAAAAAAATATACAAAATTGAAAATAGTGTAGATTCCGACAAATACATAGGGACAACGTACGGAATCACTATCCAAAAGAAAGATACAAAGGCAGTCTTGAACTGGATAGACGGAGAGCCGAAAAACCAATCTGTCTGGAACAGATGGGACGAAAAAATAAAAAAAATCAAAAGTATGGATAAGATAGGAGATTCGTGAAAATGACCATAAGCTATCATGATTTCAACACCCTGTTCAACGCAGCTGCCACCGAGCAGGACAAGTTCCGCTTCATCGCGGAATGGAGCAGTTCCAGCATCTTTTTCCCGGAGGGAGAGGACAGCCCGGACATTGACGCCGCAGAGCTGTCGGATGCACTGTCCAACATCTGGGATGTCGCACATATGTCCACGCGTGATATCCGGCAGCACCTGGGCTTGACGCAATCCGCATTTGCGGAGCGATTCTGCATTCCACGCAGAACTGTAGAAAATTGGGAATACAGAGGCGGGCGCGTGCCGCCGTACAACATTCTGGCGCTTGCCGATATTACCGGAATGTTGAAGGTTAAGCGAGTATAAAAAATAAGGCGAGCAGGCTGTGTGCCTGTTCGCCTTTTGCATGTCTACTTATTTTCTGTCGATTTCATCTTGCACCCGACACCTCCGTCCAACCGTACACGTCAGGAATCATGCGTCAATCCCGTACTTCCTCAGAATTTCCGCACAAGTTGTATCTTTCAGCAGCTGCTTTACCTGCCCGGGCGGAAGGGCGTTCAGCAGCGCAAGCAGATCAGCAGCTCTTTTATCTGCCTCAGCACGGCTTTTGTTATAGTTGATAATGCGATCTCTCAACTCCGCTTTCATACTGTCTCACCCTCCAGAATCAAATTTAAGGCTTCTTCCAGATCGGCGATACGCTTTTCCATCGTAGAATCACCTGTACTTTCTTCTGCACCTGTAGCCCACCATGCATCAAATTCCTCGGCAACCTGATGCCGATCAACCATTCCATAATAGCGGAATTGCGTTTCCGTGCAGGTATATATCGTCCCGCCGGATTCGTCCGTAGATTCCTGTATATTTTTTCTCAAAATAACATCGGTTGATCCCGAATCCAGATTGAACACATCAACCTCGTTCGGCCTCGTTATATAAGTTGATACGGTGTACATAATACATCCTCCTCTCGCGCCTAGATACAGACAAACGTGCCGCACGCATAATGCAATCTACATTATATCGCCTAACAAAGTCTCGACTATTACTGTTTTTAATCCATCCGTAGTATGCTGTCAGGCGGCGTGCCCTCCAGTATGGTACATACCCCATACCGTTAAGTTCCTGCTGTGCCCGGATGATCTGCCGCCGAATACGGACAAAGATTTTCCCCCGGATGATTGTATACGTCCGGCGTACTACATATCCCATCATATCCAGCCCAGGAGTTCTGCGTAGGCAACCGGCGCAGCGTGCGGCGTGATTATCTTTTTCTTCACGCAATGATGCAAAATGCACAACTTGCCACGCTGGCTTGATATCCAGTCCAAGCGTTTTCTTCGCCCACCGCACTGTCACCTTCATCGCACGGAGCAGCTGAGACGGCCGTCCATATATCGTCGTATCGTCTGCATAGTTTGTGATTGCCAACACAAACCGTTGTCTTTTGCCGCGCCGCACAGCACCGCACGACATCAGGTATCGCAGCACATACGACATAACATAGTTAAACAGCCATGTGGACAGATATCCGCCGATGATCAGCACGCCGCCGGGATAGTTTTCCATTACCGCTCCAACCATCCACAGCAGCGGTTTGTTTTTGTGGATATCTCTGCGCAGCAGCATCATCACACATTTTGTCGTAGTGGATGGATATGCATGATGCACATCAGTTTTAACCGCTGAAACATCGTCGCAATGAAACTTTCGTCGCAGTATTCGCTCGATTTGACGCTTTCCTGCCTTCTGTCCCCGGTTCGGAATGCTTCCAAATTGACACGGCAGCAGCTTTGCCCGTAATAGCGGCATCAAAGCCCGTACTGCAATGTATTCGTAGATTTGCTGCTCTGGGCTTTCTTGACACAAATCCCGCAGCTTTTGACTAATGCCATCCACACGCTTGAACTGCCGGATTGGTTTCAATCTCAGGTTTCTCTCACGTATTTTATCCGTGACCATCTGTGCCACTGCATCAACTGCTTCGCACGTTTTGAT
>CALWUF010000009.1 GCA_944384655.1 uncultured Butyricicoccus sp.
CCAACATACCCGGTCAGTGCAATTTCACTGATGGTCTGCAAAAAGCTGTTTTCCGCGCCCATCTCCGGCATATCATCTTCTGTCCACGCAATCGGCGCAATGCCAATTTTTACTTTTTTCGGGTCTAACATACTCAAAATACCTTCCTTTCCAGTTTGTTACGGCTTGTTCCTTGCTTGTGATTGTAGTATATCACCTCGCTGTAATTTCGTCTTTCAACTTCTTGGCTTCTCTATTTTCACCAAAAAAATTCATTATTCAATCGTTTTTTTATCGAAATTGATATCCCCACACATATTTTATTCCTTTCCTCCTGAAATCCACACACATACACTCAAACGCCAAGAAAACAGATTTTTATAGAATCCTGCGATCTTACAACGATACTGATCAATCATCTGTCCATTCAGTCTCTCTTTCCCTGTCTACACAAATTCCAAAAAAAATTGCCCAAAACCGGGTATCTTCCCTGTTTTCGGCAACTTTACTTTATCTTTATTTCTTCTTTTTCTTTTTCACCGGTTTGTTCCTGTCCCCAACGTCAACAACATAATTTTGTCGGTATTTTTTCGGGGGCATACCGACATTGTTCGTGAACTGGAGATTAAAATAACTTTGTGTATCATAACCAACCATACCTGCAATTGTCGTAATCGGCAAATCCGTTGTGATGAGCAATGTCTGTGCCTCTCCAATACGGCGGCGCAACAGATACTGTATCGGAGAATATCCACACACCCGCTTAAATACATGGGAAAGGTAGTATGGACTGATATGTAATGCTTCACCCATACTTTGCAATGTGAGCGGCTCCATATAATGTTCGTCTATGTACGACTTGATTCGAACGCCAAGTATATGAGGTTCTTCAATTTCAGGTTCTTGTTCCGCAGCGTCCTTACCGCCGACAACTGTCAATGCCTTGACCAACAAAGCATGCATCAAACTGTGACAAAAAGCTTCCGCTCGCACCTCTCCGGTAGAAAGGCTGTGGAACATCATCTCACAAATCGTGCGCATGTCTTCAAAATGTTCACCCGTGGGGAAAATATAACCCGCATCGTCAGGAATTAACGCGTTTTCCCGTAAACCTGGCATATGCAATCCACCGATTGCAACACAATAGCTGCCAACTTCGATACCTAATCCGGAAATTTCATCGTGGACAACATCCGCATTATAAATCAGCATGTCTCCTGACTTAATGATCTTTTTTTTGTTATGAATCAGGTATTCACTACTTCCACTGCAAATCAGAACAATTTCTACCAAATCCGGATGCGCATGCATGACACGCGGATGTCTGCTGGCACGGGGGGAAATCTTACTTACATACAGCAGCTTGGGAATATTCTCCCCCATAAAAACCGACTGAAAATCCTTTTTTACGAAACATTGCACATTGAGTGGATTCTGCGATTCCATCGTCTCTATCTCCTTTCCTGTTTTCTGTTTATTCATTCTATTATAGCAGAATTTTCGACAGTTTAATAATACATTATTGCTTTTTCTTAATCTTGTCTTTTCTCTATTTTTGTGCTATGATTACGCTCAGAAAACCAAAAATGGTGG
This sequence comes from uncultured Butyricicoccus sp., assembly GCA_944384655.1. Lineage (GTDB taxonomy): Bacteria > Bacillota > Clostridia > Oscillospirales > Butyricicoccaceae > Butyricicoccus_A. The sequence continues at coordinate 1,573 of CALWUF010000009.1, forward strand.
GATTATCATGACAATCTATCCGTATATCACAACCTACCACTCTCCTGTCGGCCTGCTTTTACTTGCTTCTGACGGAGATCATCTGACTGGTCTTTGGCTGGAAAATCAAAAATATTTCAACCCCACACGCTTATTAAACGCTACGAACAAAAATCTTCCAATTTTTACACAAGCGACAAACTGGCTTGACCGCTATTTCGGCGGCGAACCGCTTCATATGTCACTCCCACTCGCACCGGAAGGCAGTGCATTCCGGAAAGCGGTCTGGAGCATTCTGTCGACCATCCCTTACGGAGAAACAATAACCTATGGACAAATTGCAGCACGATTGCAACAACAGACTGGAAACCGTGTTTCTGCACAGGCGGTTGGCGGCGCTGTCGCACACAATCCCATCAGCATCCTAATCCCTTGCCACCGCGTACTCGGTACGAACGGCCGTTTGACCGGCTATGCAGGAGGTTTGCATGTAAAGGCATATCTGTTGACACTGGAAGGCGCGCACTTTCGTGAATAACACACGCAAAGCCTTGCACAGCCGCCGCAAATCCGGTACAATAAAATTGGTAATTTACCAATTTGTTTTGTGAAAGGATGATTTATGTATGCTGGATTTTGAATATTGTGCCCCTACCCATGTTGTGTTCGGAAAACATGCTGTCGAACGCATCGGCGAGCTTGTCACAGACCAAAATTGTAAAAAAGTTCTCATCCATTATGGCGGCGGCAGCGCCAAACGCAGCGGTCTGCTCGACCGCGTCACAACCGCATTGGAACAATCTCAAATTTCCTATATTCTATTGGGTGGCGTTGTACCCAATCCGCGTCTCAGCCTGGTGCGCGAGGGCATCGAATTGTGCAAACGCGAGGGCGTAGATTTCATCCTCGCAGTTGGCGGCGGTTCGGTTATCGACTCTTCCAAGGCAATTGCCTATGGCATTGCAAACGATGGCGACGTTTGGGATTTTTATAGCAAAAAACGTGTACCACAGGCTTGTGCGCCTGTCGGTGCAGTTCTCACCATTGCCGCCGCAGGCAGTGAAATGAGCAATTCTTCCGTCATCACCAATGAAGACGGCTGGTTGAAGCGCGGTTTGAACTGTGAATTGTGCCGCTGCAAATTCGCCATTATGGATCCAACGCTGACCTATACACTCCCGCCATACCAGACAGCAAGCGGGGCTGCCGATATCATGATGCACACCATGGAGCGTTATTTTACGCAGGTGGATACGCTCAATCTCACCGATGCCATCGCAGAAAACCTGTTGAAATCCGTCATGCGTGATGTGACAGCAGCACTCAACGATCCAGAAGATTATGACGCACGTGCAGGACTGATGTGGGCAAGCAGCCTGTCCCATAACGGTTTAACTGGCTGTGGTACGGATGGCGGAGACTGGTCTTGTCATCAGCTCGAACATGAATTGGGCGGAAAATACGACATAGCACATGGCGCAGGTCTGTGTGCTGTCTGGTCGAGCTGGGCGCGAACCGTCATGCCGACCAATCCTTCACGCTTTGCAAAATTTGCCGTCCATGTCATGGATGTACAGCCGGGTGCGGATGATACGGAAACCGCAAATCTCGGCATTGATGCAATGGAACGCTTTTTCGAGTCAATTGGTATGCCGACCCGCATCAATCAGATGGGAATCGACTTGACGGAAGAAGATATGCGTGAACTCGCCTATAAATGCAGTTTTATGGATACACGCAAAATCGGTCGTTTTCTCCCATTGGATAAACAAGCAATTTATACAATTTACCAAAAAGCCAAAGCATAAAAGCCAAACGGCATCAGGTTTTTTACCTGATGCCGTTATGACAATCTTCCGGAATTCCAATATCCGCGCATACGATTTCCCCACAATATCGTTTGGCATTTTCCTCCACATGCAATGGTTTATACGAGTCAAATGCCACCGTCAAATCAGCGCACACTGCCCCTTGAGCGACAACGCCTGTATCTGCATGAATGCCGCTGGGCAGATCAAGCGCAGCGATATACGCACCCGATTGATTCATCAAACGGCATGCCTTTTCACCTGCCGGTCTCAACTCACCGTGAAAACCTGTGCCGTACAACGCATCAACGACAACGTCTGCATCCGTCAGCCGATCCATTTGTTCTATCGCACAGATCGTGACATTGAATTGATCCAGACGATGAAAATTGGTCTTTGCATCTGCTGTAACCGGTTCCCCCTCCGCAAGCACGACACGCACCGTGAAGCCATCCTGTGCGGCAAGGCGTGCAATGACAAAGCCATCGCCGCCATTGTTGCCTTTTCCAGCGACAATAACAAATGTATGTGCATCCGGCTGATGTGCACAGATTATCTGATATGCGACCGTTCCGGCATTTTCCATCATTTGCAGATATGAAAGTCCACCTGCATCGGCATTGTGTTCAATTTGTTTCATCTGTGCGGCTGTAACAATACGCATCAAAAATACTACCTCCGATCTCAATTAACACAAAGGAGAGAATCACTCATGAAAATGATCAGTGAAATCTTTGTATGCCCTTCCACTGGTTGGGGCGTTTTCCTCGTCTACGACGAGGAGGAATGTGAACTGTATGCCCGTGTTTGTGATGACGGCGAATGGGATCCCGATATGGCGGATAAAGATTCCCTGCCAGATTTTGAAGCTACAGCTATCTGGTGTGAGCACTTCGGATATCGTCGCTGTAATTCCTATATAGAAGCACAAATGGTCGCTGACCAATTTAATTCGACATTTTAATACGCGGCGAATCACCGCGGTCAACCTGAATCTCATATCCGATTTTATCAAACCGTGCACGCAGGTCAGCAATATGCTGCGCGGATTCCATCCCAGTCGCTAACTTGTTGTCATACAGCATATATTTGTTGCGGACAGCTTGCGGGCTAAGGTTTGGCATAACCACATTTGCACCCGCAAGGATGCCTTTTTCCCGCCCAATGGGGTCGAGCGTACCCAGTGCCGTTGTCGCAGGCAGCAATACATCCGGAAACATCAGCCGTAACAGCGACAACAAGAACAGCGTCAGTTCTACTGAACCGTGCGGCACCTGTGCAAATGGTGTGTCATGGTGTGGAATAAACGGTCCGATTCCAATCATCTCCGGTTTCAAATCTGCCAGAAACAACAAATCATCCGCCAGATTTTCCGGCGTCTGGAACGGCGAACCGACCATAAATCCGGAACCTGTTTGAAAACCAATCTCCTTCAACCATCGCAGGCACTGCTTGCGATGTGCACCGGAAAGCTCCGTAGGATGCAGGCGGCTATAATGCATTTCATCTGCGGTTTCATGCCGCAGCAGATATCGGTCTGCGCCCGCGTCAAAATATGCCTGATACGTGTCTTTGGACTGCTCTCCGACGGATAGCGTAATCGCACAGTCCGGGTGCTGCTGTTTGATAGACGATATAATATCCGTCATATATTGTGTGGTATAATACGGATCTTCTCCGCCCTGCAAAACAAATGTGCGAAATCCCAGTTCATAGCCTTCCGCTGTGCAACAGAGAATTTCTTCCTTCTCTAACCGATAGCGCTGTGCATGGCAATTGGAACGTCGAATTCCGCAGTAATAACAGTCATTGCGGCAAAAATTGGTCAGTTCAATCAGACCACGGATATATATTTTGTTTTTGAAAACTGCCTGCGCGGTCTTGCGCGCACATTCAGCGGCATAGGCGGCTGTTTCCGGTGTGAACGACGAAATCAACTGTACAAAGTCCGCCTTTGAAAGCGTATGCACAGCCGCCAGGCGGTCAATCAGTCGATTCATAGGTCAACTGCTCCTTTCATACTCAGAAATGCTGAAAACAGTATACCATTCCCTCACAAAATGTGCAATTCTTCAAAAAAAACTTTACAAATCATGATAAAGTTGATATAATAACACTCAGACATGCGCCCGTAGCTCAGTTGGATAGAGCGTCAGACTCCGACTCTGAAGGTCATGCGTTCGAATCGCACCGGGCGTACCAATCTCAAACCACCGATTTTGAATAAATCGGTGGTTTTCTTATATAAAAATTGCCCTGACCACATGGTGGTCAGGGCTTTATCACGTCATTTGATCTTACATCCTGAGGGATAGAAATCTTGTACTTATCGGGAACTTTTCATACACACAGCAGTTGAATTTTTCTTAATAAATCCATTCCTTTCTAAAGAAAACCGGTTTATTATGACAATGAAAAATATGTATTTACCCAAAACTTTTTGTCGTTATATGAACAAAATGAAAATCTTTAAGGAATATCCTTACGGTTCAAAATTTGAGCCTTAAACTGAAACTGGAACGCAAATAAAGGTTGTTTCCAACGAGGCAAAGCCATTTTACACCGGGAAATTTCATCAATAAGCTGGCGAAGCGCCATTTCTCGCTCTGCTTCCGTCAGTGTATGTTGGCTGAATCGAGCCTTTTGCGCCAGCATTTCAACGTCCTTTTCCAGTTTACCGCCCCATCGAATCAACTGTTGAAACCAGCCCCAGACGTCAATCACTGCGGCATTGTTGTCCGGTCGGGTGAAAAGCCGGTGCCAGCGAAAACTGCGGTAAAAACGGATGAGGCTCAGAATGGATAATAACACAATCAGAATCCAAAGACCACTCGATGAAGACACTTCTCTTGTCGAGATATCCTGGTTATCTTCCGATGGTATTGTCTCCTCTCCTACAGCTTCATTGGATGGTGTGTCCTCCAGAGACGCAGGCTCCTGTTCTGAAGTTTCCTCGGACGGAAGCGCTTCGTCCTGTTCAGGCACTTCCTCTGACGGAGTTTCTGTTTCCAGAGTTTCTTCTCCCACTGCCCCCGGCGGTGTCGCTTCAATGGGATACCAGCCATACCCATCCAAGTAGATCTCCACCCACGCATGAGCGGCAGAATCAGGAACAGCGGTTATACCACTCTCCGGAATTTGAGTCAGATATCCACTGACATACCGGGTCGGAATGCCCTCCATTCGCAGCAGCAGAGCGGCGGCGGTAGCATAATGAATACAATAACCTCGACGGCTGACGTCCAGGAAGTGGATTGTGAAATCTGAATCGCTGGGTGTGTAAGGCGTGTCAAGATCATATTCCGTAGTAAGCGCCAAAAGCTCAACGATCTGATCAGCAGCTGAAAGCTGCCGACTGTAATCACCACCCCGCTCCGTATCCATATTCCCTGCCAAACCCTCTGTCCTGTTTTTCCAAGTCTGTAAATATTCCTCCGTCTCTTGCGGTACATCTAGATAATGGTCATAGACAAAGGTGCGGTAGGTTTCCTCTGTTTGAACTGCAGAACCGGACAGCGTAGAACAAACAGGCTGTTCCTCCAGCGGAAGAAAGTGCATGGTGTACTCCCACAGAGGAGATTCCATCCAGATCGTGTCGTCCTTTATCGTGACAGACTCCCGCATCGAATCTGGCATTTCCACTGGATGATACGGATAATATACCAAATCTCCAGGCTCATTCACATAGCTGACCGTGGCGAAGCGAGGCTGTTCGTCTGTTCTTCCCATCGAAGGGAACCAAAGGGCGCTGCCTCCGTCGGCGATCCAGTCGTTTTGCTCTCTTTCTTCCTCTTCCGAAAGCCCCTCCCAAGTCATGCCGTCATACACGGCATAGGAACTGCCCCGCAGATAGAGCGTGCCATGGGTATCGCTTTCCACCTCAAGAATCGTCTTCTCGGAATACTGTCTGGGACCAGCCATGGAAAGGAGCTCACGCTCCGGATCCATCTCTTCCCCTCCCATTTCGGCAATGGATTCAGAAAATACACTTTGAAATTGATTGCCCAGTTCTATCAAAGCGGTTCTTGCTGTTCCCGTCCAAACCGGCGGAGTATATCCCTCCTCCGGTACCATTAGAAACAATAGCGCCAGGGTCAACGCTGAAACGGGCAGGGAAATTAACCGCAGCGTAGACTGTCGGGAGAGCAAACATGCCATCCATCCAGATACTACCAGAAATAGACCAAACCAGTACAAGGGAATCTCTGCCAGTAAGGCAGGAATGATCCAAGGGGCAGTGAAAAAAAACAACGCCCAAAACCATCTCAAACGGATGACGACCCAACTCAGCATCAGGGCAAGCAGAAAAATCGCCAATCCCACGCACCATTCAGCAGCACGCTGAGTCAGTTCCGGCGTATAAATTTCCGGTAATGTGAACGAAATTGTGCCTGGGAAACCTGTAGCCTCCGTCAGGGTATCTGCCCAGCGGCTCCCCAGAACCAAACCGCCAGCAATCACATCTTCCCAGCGCTGCCAGACAAGCAAAGCGCAGGCTCCGCCCAAAAGCAGCAGCATGACAAGCCGCAAGCGTCGTGATAAGAAAAACACAACCAGAAACAAAACGGCAAAGAAAACACACCAGTTCAAAGCGTACGAACGGGGTATACCCAAATCATATGTTTCTATGGAAAATAAAACCGTCCCTATCAGAGTTGCCAGAAGCACAAGCCCATCTCCTGCGATTACAGCGGGCGTTCTTTCTTCTGTGCGGCTTTGTAGAGATGAGAAAAAAAAGAATCGTTTCATGTCATTGTCTCCTCACCGTCCACGAAGAAACGTACTATGTCCGGCTCCGGCGGGAGCTGTTCCCGGATAGGTGTTCCTCGAAGCGGAACTTTATGGGAAAGCAGTCGATCCAGACACACTGTGAGCCCGACCTCATCTTCCACCAGACAATTTTGAAGCACGCCTTCCTCCATCCACTGAACTTCGTGACCGTATCCGCCTCGCAACAGAGCCAGTGAACAAGTATACAGTCCATCCAAACGGATGTCCAATTCTTCTGGAGAGCCGAAGTAATCCAACAACACAGTTACCTTTGGGCGGCGGTCTGCCTGAAATTCGCGGGATATCGGTCGATCCAAGCGCGCAGATGCCTTCCAGTGGATGACACGCAGGGAATCGCCCGGTTGATAGTCCCGCAGTTCATACTCCTCTCCCAACTGTTTTCCCGGCAGAGCAGACGGCATCAACGCTTCTAAATCCGGAATTGGGGCATTCAAATCCGGCACCGGCATAATCAGAACCGAGACAGCCCCAGGCAGACGGATAGGCAAAGAGAAAATACCCAATGCATCGGAAATCCGGGCGCGAACGACCCGACAGGTCAGCCGTCCGCAGTGATCTGTCGGAAGGGGAATCATCTTGACATCTGCGCCGGATGCCATGGCAAGCGTACATTCCCATTCCTCTTCCCATCCATACATGTCACTGTGAACCGACAACCGCACGGCAACTTGAGAAACAGATAAACTTCCCCTACACGCCGCACCCAACTGCCACTGATTCGTCTTCCCACGGCTGACATCCAGCGTAGAGACCCTCAGCTCCAACCGCAAACACATAACACTGGGCAGGGTCAAGATCAAAGAAAGAAAAGGCAGGGATGCAACACAGGCAACAGTAAAATAACCGATATATCCCTCATAAAAAATGTGAAGCAACAGAGCGGCAACCAAAACCAACAGATATAAAATTCGTCGGGCAGTCATGGCTCACCTCAACTTTGGCGCTTTGACAGTGGTCAGGATCTGTGTCAGCACATTCTCCTGTCTGTCCACTCCCACTTGTGTCGTGTACAGTATCCGATGAGCGATAGTCTCCAGAAACAATTCGGACACATCCTCCGGAATCACATAGTCCCGCCCCTCCACATAAGCTCTGGCTCGGCTCACCGCAGCGAGAGCCAGGGCAGCTCTGGGACTGGCTCCCTGGCGGATGACGTTAGAACGGCGGGTAGCTTCAATGAGGCGAAGCAAATAGTCCAGCACGTCATCGGAAAGATATACCTGATCGGTTTCCTCTCTCAACCGTTCCAACCACATGTGATCTATCACTTGTTTGACCTGTTCCAATGGATTGCCCTCCTGCCGTGCCCGAATCATATGAATCTCCGCTGCCCGATCAGGATATCCCATCGATAGTCGAAGAGTGAAACGATCCATCTGAGAGTTTGGAAGCAACTGAGTTCCGGCGCTGCCTGTTGGGTTTTGGGTGGCGATGACCAGAAACGGCCGAGGGATAAGATAGGTGTCGCCATCTACGGTGACCTGCCCTTCCTCCATGGCCTCCAGCAAAGCCGATTGAGTGCGGCTGGTGGTCCGATTCAGCTCATCCGCCAAAAACAGATTACACAGCAGTGCGCCAGGGCGGTATTCCATTTTCCCAGTCTCCCGGTTCAGAATGGAATAACCTGTCAGATCGGAAGGCATAACGTCCGGAGTAAACTGCACTCGCTGATACCGTAGTCCCAACGCCTTGGAAAAAGCCAAAGCTAAGGTAGTTTTCCCCACTCCCGGTACGTCCTCCAATAGCACATGACCTCGAGCCAAAATAGCGGTCAGTACCCTCAAAATGATATCATCTTTGCCCACGACAGCTTTCCGAATTTCCCGGGTTAACTCTAAAATAACAGGATTTTGTTGCATACTCTATTCCTCCATGTTCAAATTGGTGCTTCACCGCCGCCTCACCTCAGTCAAATATATCTGCCGGCACACAACCCTGCGCAGCAAAGTCTCCGGCAAGCAGCGCATGATAATGACAATGGAATGCTTGTCTCGCCTGGTGAAGCTGTCAGAAAACCGGATCTATGGTTTCAAAGGACGGTTCTCCCGGCATCCTTTTTTCATTATTTCTCCCCGCCACTTTCATACAGGGTGTACTCCAGCGGCATACGCCATATAAATACAATGGAGACGCCTATCTCCAGACATCTCCATTATATTTATTAACCGCTATCATGTAAAATACTTGCTCTCTATATCCTATCATGCTTAAAAAGCATTTGTATGTGTTTGATAAACCGACCGACCAAAGAAAAAACACTCCTCCGTCCGGGTCTGGAGCACCGGGGCACTGTCGTTTCGAAGGTCATAGTAAGTGCGTTGCCACAAGTCGTGTGTATGGCTCTGTGATGATTTCCGCCGTTTCCTGCGCAATCGTCACATTTTTGGTTTTTCTTTTCCAGAACAGTTCCTGAGATAAAAATTTGCCATGCAACTGTCCTCCCTCTTTATGTATCAACATCCGTTTCTTTTCGGGTGTTCCAATATTCGATGTATTCGTTTCCCCATACTTCGAGTACAGACAGCACTTTTTTGAATTTTTCGCCGATCTCACTAAGACGGTATTCCACCTTCGGGGGAATTTGCTGATATTCCGTGCGAATAATCAATCCCTCTTGCTCTAAGGTCTTTAACTGTCTGGACAAGGTAGTATGGGTCATCTCTTCCGGCATACGCCGCTGCAATTCATTAAAACGAATCGGTCCGTCCGACAGAAGATGCAAGAGGAACATAGACCACTTGCCAGTAAGCACCTTTTGTGCCGTTACATACGGACACCTTCCGAATAATTCTCTCTTCGCCATATACGCTCCTTTCTGATACCAGTATCAAAAAATATCGTACTTGTGTTTTCTGTCCAATGCGATATAATTATACCTGCAAACAGAAAAAAATACAACCCGTTTTTTGAAAGGAGTTGCGACCATGAATGAAGTTATGGAGTATTTGAAAGCCTGCGGCACATTTTATCTCGCTACCTGCGAAAACGATAAGCCTCACGTCCGCCCCTTTGGCGCTGTTTGTGAGTATGAAGGCAAGCTCTACATCGTCACCAACAACCAGAAAAAAGTATACCAGCAGATGAAAAAGAATCAGAAAATCGAAATCTGCGGTATGCATAAGGGAACCTGGATTCGTGTGGAAGGCGAGGTCACCGAGGATACCCGCCGGGAAGCGCGTGTCGCAATGATGGATGATAACAAGACCGTGCTGAGCAGTATGTATACCGTTGATGACAACCTGATGACTGTATTTCGCTTCGAACATGGAACGGCCACTATTTATTCCTTTACGGCTGAACCGAAGGTGATTGAACTCTAATATTATCAGAAATAGCCCACAGGTCGTAAAACCTGTGGGCTAAATTCGTTGTCGGACTCATATCGTGAGATTTCGTGTCCAGTCTGGAGTTTGAACCCCAGCCGCCCGTTCCTCCGGGATCCCATAGACATCTACTGCTCTTTTGATCCGCATGCCTCTTTCGGCGTAAATATAAATATTCAGCAAATCTTCGTGCCCTTCTAAAATCTGGTTTGCACCCCGACCTACAATGATACAGGGACCCTGTTGTGCGAGTTGCCGGATGGTTTCCACTTGGGCGATAAACATTCAGTCATTCAAAGACATATTCAA
>CALWUF010000010.1 GCA_944384655.1 uncultured Butyricicoccus sp.
ACAGGATGGATGCGGGTTATACAGGAAAGAAAATTGCTGATTTGCGCAGGCAGATGGGCTGGACACAAAAGCAGCTTGCTGAACAATTGCACGTGACAGATAAAGCGGTGAGCAAATGGGAACGCGGTCTGAATTTTCCCGATTTGTCGATGATGGAACCATTGGGCGCGTTGCTTGGCATCACAGTTCCGGAATTGCTCGGCATAGAACAACGCACACAGCAGGAAACCATTGCAGTTGTGACAGACATTTCCGGGAAGGAAAAGGAAAAACTAAAACGTACATTCCGATATCGCGCCTGGATATTGATTGTGATCGGTGTGATTCTTCTGATTTCACAGATTTGGGCTTCGTATCTGTTTGCACAGCAGTCTATGTATGGGCTTCCACAGGTCTTGACCGCCGGGATGTCAGGATTGAGCGGTCTGATTATCGGAAATGCGATTTACATCCTCATACATTACCGCAAACTGTAAGGGACAAACGGATAGAAAGGGGACAGTTGGATGAATACAGCGGCGGTCATTTTGGCGGCAGGATACAGCCGCCGCATGAAGGATATGGATAAGCTCAAACTGCCCCTTGGCGGTATCCCCATGTATCAGCATGTCATTGTACTTGCGTGTACCTGTGGTTTGTTTTCTACGGTGCGTGTCGTGACCAACCAATCGGATATCGCGGCATTCGCCACACAGAACGGTGCACAGGTTGTGGAAAACCCTTTGGCGGCGCAGGGTATGGGAACTTCGGTTGCAGCAGGTGTACGCGCATTGCCAAAAAATACAGAATTTTGTATGTTTTTGACCGCAGATCAACCATTTCTCGCGGAGGATATTTTGCATAAGCTCGTCAAAGCGGCATGTGTACAAGATAAAATTGCCGTGCCGCGGGTGGACGGCATACCAAAATCTCCGTGCATTTTCCCAGCGCGGTTTTTTGAACAATGCAAAGCCCTCTCCGCCGACAGAGGTGGAAAGGGCATTTATCAACAACATTTGGATGAGGTTGTATGGGTTGACTTCCCGGATGGACGCGCATGGCACGATATCGATACGGAAATGGATTACAGCGCAGTCATCTCCGGATAAGCGCCCAAAAAAAACGCCGCTGCACAGGGAATGCCGTGGATGGCGAGCTGGGCAGCGATTTCTTTTGCCACATCCCTTTGCTCATGGGTATCGCACTGGTTTAGGCACAAGATAAAGCGATGTGGATACCCTGCGGACTTGCGGCATTCGAGAGCAAGGCGGACGAAATCATCCGTGTCCAATGGTTTATCCGGTCGGGCTGCAAACAGCGGATCGAGTTGCCAGCGGTGACAGATTTCCCGTGCCGGTTTGCCGAGGGCGGATAGACCGAGCACACCGACGACAGCATGGGTGCCAAACCAGATCACAGGTTCGGTCGCATTGTGACACTTGACCGGCAGGCGTCTCGAACCATCTGCTTCATATAAAAATAGATCGGCGGTCTGCATCGCAGCATCAAGCTGCATCGGTGCAATACCCGTCATTTTTTTTTGCCCGCAGGGCGTACCGATCACGGCGATCCGTCCGGGGATACAGATCGCGTCAAAGGACTCCACCTGTGCCGCATCCCAAACGTGCAAAACATCCGTCTGTTCCGGTCGGAGGATATGTGTACTCGTTGTGACAAGTACACGCCGGTTTTCCCGCCGTGCTTCCTCTGCGAGTGCATACAACAGCGTAGTTTTTCCGCCTGCGCCGCAAATTGCAATGGAGTGTGCACCGGTCAAGTGCAAGGCGTTGGATAACTGCATGGTTATACCTCTGCCCATTGGGCACAAGTTGCCTGTGGTACGCAAACCTCGCAGACAGGTTGGGTATACAGACCGGTTTCCCGGTCAACCGGGCAGAGGACGACCGTATTTGTATACTGTCCGGTGATGGCAATCTGTGTACCATCGGGCTGGAAGGAAAAATGCCGTGGACCGGAAGTAAAAACCGGCAGATAAAATGGGTCGGATAACATCCCATTTTCCTGCACATGATACAGTGCCATACAGTCGACTCCCCGGCTGGATGCATACAGGAAGTGTTCATCGTGCGACAAGTGAATATCTGCGGACAGCGTGTCATCCGGACGTACAACAGGTGCGCAGTCGATGACTTGGCGTTCTGTCAACACACCGGTTTGCGGATCACGGGCATAGACCAGTACCTGTGCGGAAAGCTCTGTGATAACATAGACCCGTGTGCCGTCACGGTTGTATGTCAGATGGCGCGGACCGGAACCGGAAGGTGCGGTCTGTTCGGGCTGCATGGCATTCGGCGTCAAATTGCCGGTTGTATCGATACAATAATTGTAGATGCGGTCACTGCCGAGGTCGCATACAAGCAGGAATCGGTTATCCGGCGACGGAAATGCCGAATGAATGTGCGGTTTGTCCTGCCGTGGATGTGGACCGCCGCCTGTATAGGCAATGGTTGTTACCTTACCGGTCGGAATGCCGTCTGCATTCAATGGACAACACAGCAACTCGCCGTTAAAATAGTTGCTGGCATATAGTGTGTGACCGACGACTGATATATGGCAGGTTGAACCGCCTGGAGCGTCGATGCGATGTACCGGTGTTAGACTGTGCCCGTCAAAGGAAAATGTATGGATACAGCAGCCGGTTTCCGAACGTCCGCTTGTGTACAGCAGACCGTCACGATACAACACGTAGGTCGGACTGTACGCATCTGTTGTGCACAGTTGGGTTATCTTGTTGCCGTCCGGAGAGACAGCAAAGCAGCGCACGCCGTCTTTTCCGTCCGGATTGGTGTATGAACCAGTGAAGATATATTGCATTTGGCATCCCTCCATGTTTGAATCGATTGCCTGTATTGTAACAAAGTGTGTGGAAAAATGCAAACAGCATCGCAGCACACCGTGCCGCAGACAGAAAAAACAAACACCCTGGACAAAAAAATCCAGGGTGTTGGCATCTGTGGGAATATGGGATTACGCCTTCGGACCAGCGTTTACGATTTCTTCCGGCATGTGGGAATACTTCTCAGAGAAGTTCTTCGCGAACATTGCGGACAGCTTCTTGGCAGCAGCTTCATATTCTTCATGAGACTTGCCAGCGCTCTCCCAAGTCTTTGCCGGGATCAGCAGTTCATCCGGAACACCTGCACAGGTGGTCGGAACAGCAACGCCGAAATACGGATCTTCAACAAACTCGCTCTTGAGCAGTTCGCCAGTCAGCGCAGCGGTAACCATCGCGCGGGTATACTTCAGCTTGGTGCGCTCGCCGGTACCATTCCAACCGGTGTTGACCAGATAGACGGAGGCGCCAGACTTTTCAACCTTTTCCTTGAGCATTTCAGCATACTTTGCCGGATCCAGCGGGAGGAACGGCTCACCGAAGCAGGTGGAGAAGGTCGGAACCGGCTCCTTGACGCCGATCTCAGTGCCGGCCAGCTTGGAAGTGAAGCCGGAAACGAAGTAATACATAGCCTGCTCGTTGTTCAGCTTGGAGATCGGAGGCAGGACGCCGAACGCATCGGCGGACAGGAAGATAACGGTCTTCGGGATACCGCCCTGACCGGACAGTTCTGCATTGTTGATGTATTCAACCGGGTAACCTACGCGGGAGTTTACAGCCAGGGAATCATCATCGAAGTCAAACTCACGGGTATCCGGATCCATAACAACGTTTTCAACGAGGGAACCGAACTTGATTGCATTATAGATGTCCGGCTCGTTCTCAGCGGACAGGTTGATGCACTTGGCATAGCAGCCGCCTTCGATGTTAAATACGCCGTTGTCAGACCAGCCGTGCTCGTCGTCGCCGATGAGCTTACGGTTCGGGTCAGCAGACAAAGTGGTCTTGCCGGTGCCGGACAGACCGAAGAAGATAGCGGAATCGCCGTCTTCACCAATGTTGGCGGAGCAATGCATCGGGAAGACGCCTTCCTTCGGCAGAATATAGTTCATGGTGGAGAAGACAGACTTCTTGATCTCGCCAGCGTACTGGGAACCAGCGATCAGGACAACCTTCTTTGCATAGTCGATGACGATGCAAGCCTCGGAACGGGTGCCGTCGCGCTCCGGAATGCATTTAAAACCCGGTGCTGCAATGATGGTGAAGTCTTCAGAGAAGGTCTCCAACTGCTCAGCGGTCGGACGGCGAAGGAGCTGATGAATAAACATGTTCTGAGAAGCCAGCTCATTCACGATGCGGAAAGACTTGGTGTATTTCGGATCAGCGCCTGCAAAACCGTCGAAAATAAAGATTTCCTTGTTCTGCAGATAAGCGATAACTTTTTCATACAGTGCGTCGAAGCGCTCCTGAGACATCGGCTTGTTGACCTTGCCCCAAGCGATTTCATCATGTACAGCGTCGCTGTCAACGATGAACTTATCGTTTGCAGAACGACCGGTGTACTTGCCGGTTTTAACAACCAGAGCGCCGGTGTTGGACAGTGTGCCCTCGCCGCGGCGAAGTGCATGTTCCGTCAACTGAGCCGGGGTCAGGTTGCGGTAAACTGCGGCAGTGTTGATGATGCCGAGCTTTTCCAATCCATAAGTGTTCATTGAGTGTAACCTCCATTGAATTTTTTCATAGTGAAAAAAAGAATAATGCAACAGACAGCATTGCGGCTATCCGCCGCAGCATTATTCTGTGGTTGAAAGAATGAACGTTCCTTCAATCTATTTCTATCTTTCCCAATATGACAACGATACCATATAAGGAGAGGAAAATCAAGAGAAACTTGCTATATCTTGACGGTTTTGCATAAAATACTGGCTGAAAACACAAAATAGGTGCAGAAAAATGTCCTTTTTTGTGCATGTATACCAAAGGAGGAACTTGCGGCCAGAATTCGCAAAAGAAAGTCAAAAATGCAGGAAATTTTGCGTGGGGCTTCAAATTTCAGGTGATGTCAGGCTCTGCGGAACATGCACCTGCGACGCCGGTGCCGTCAAAGTGCGGAATAAAGCTTTCGCTGACGGATTCTGCGTCCTGTGTCCAGCCTGCTAATCCGAGTCGTGTCATCTGATCACAAGCGGCGGTATATTCTTCATCTGTCACACGGCGCGCAAGCTCTGGGAAATCGGACAGATCGGTACACGGTGTAAATTGCCGCATCAGGCTGACCAATACCTGCTCGCTGCCCCAATGGGAAGCAATCGCACGAAGCACCTGTGTGGTATCGCCATTCAGACCAGGCAGCATGAGATGGCGGATGATCACGCCATGCGTCATCATGCCGTCAGCATTGAATTGAGGTGCGCCGACCTGTCGCACCATTTCATTGACGGCAGCGCAAACGACATCAAAATAATCCGCTGCATGGGAGTAGCGTTCAGAATAATAAGAACTGTAATATTTGAGGTCAGGCAGATAAATGTCAATCAATCCGTCCAGCATGCGCAGGGTTTCTACGCGCTCATAGCCGCCGCAGTTATAGATAATCGGGATCGTCAGCCCGCGCGTGCGGGCCAATGGGATCGCTTCAATCAGATGTGCCGCATAATGTGTCGGTGTCACGAGATCAATGTTGTGTGCGCCGCGCGCCTGCAAGGATAAAAATGTATCTGCAAGCCCTGAACTGTCCGTCAGAATGCCGCATTCTGAAGCTGATTGACCAGAAATATTGTGATTTTGGCAGTAAATACAGCCGAGTGAACAATGGCAGAAAAAAATGGTGCCTGCGCCGCGTGTACCCGACAGGCACGGCTCTTCCCAATGATGCAGGCTTGCCAGCCCGATTCGGAGTTTGTCATCTGCGCCGCAAAAGCCGGTTTGTCCTGCTGTACGGTTTGCTCCGCACTGGCGCGGGCACAGGGTACAGTGTTCCAGCATGGTCAATCCTCCTTGTGTGTGTTCTGTCAGCCTATCATAGCACAAAACATTGGGAAATGGAACAGAAATGCGGTATACTAGATCATGACAATACAGAGTATATATTCGTTCCCATACGGCAATCGTGTGTGGATGAAGAATCTGTTCAAATGGAGGAATTGTGATGGATTTTGAATCTTTTGATAATCTGGCAAAGACCGCGCGCGGCGACATCATGGCAGAAGTGGTGTTCCGTGGCGGAAACGTGATCAATGTGTTCACAGGGGAGGTGATCCAGACTTCGGTTGCAGTCTCAAAAGGTACAATTGTGGGGATTGGCGACCAGTATGTGGGGGAGACGGAAATTGATCTCACCGGAAAATATCTGAGTCCGGGATTTATTGACGGACATCTTCACCTGGAATCGACAATTGTGACACCGGCAGAATTGGTGGAACAAGCGGTAAAATGCGGCACGACAACATACATTGTTGATCCACATGAGGCGGCAAATGTAAGCGGGGCGGATGGCATTGATTATATTCTGGATGAGACTGCCAATGTACCGGCAAATGTATATGTTATGATGCCTTCGTGCGTGCCGGCATTGCCGTTTGAGGACAATGGCTGTACATTTGATGCACATGAGATGCGCAGGTATCTGGATCATCCGCGTGTGCTCGGCTTAGGTGAGGTGATGGATTATGTGTCTACGGTCAATGCCGTACCTCAGATGGTGGAAAAACTCGCGCTGTTTGATGGAAAACCAAAGGATGGACATGCGCCATTGCTGAGCGGAAGTCAATTAAATGCATATGTATTGGCCGGTATCACAAACGATCATGAGTGTTCCACGATGGAAGAGGTGATTGAAAAACGCCGTCTGGGTATGCATATCCATGTGCGTGAAGGCAGTGCGGCGCGCAATCTGGAAGCGATTGTGCGCGGGATTTTGCAGCGCAATCAGATGACAGAGGGATTTTCTTTCTGCACAGATGACAAGCATATCGAAGACATTCGCCGGGAAGGACATATTGATTGTTGTGTGCGCAAGGCAATTGCATGTGGACTTCCGCCTGTCGATGCCATCCGTATGGCAACCATCAATACGGCGCGGCAGTATGGTCTGCACCATCAGCTCGGTGCAATCGCTCCCGGCATGCAGGCAGATCTGGTGGTGCTGGATGATTTGACAGATGTCCGTGTACATGCGGTTTATCATAAGGGGAAGGATGTTTCCGGTTTCCATGCACGACCCAAACTGCCGCAGGACAGTCCATTGCGCCGCACGGTACACTGCCAGCCAATCAAACCGGAACAATTGGAACTTCCAGTCGGTGAAACCAGTCATGTGATCCGGATTATACCGGGGCAGATCGTCACCGAACATGAACAGTGTGCTGTGCCGAGACAAAACGGCGTATTCGTCCCGCAAGGGGAATTTAGCAAAATTGCAGTCATTGAGCGCCATCGCAATACCGGAAAAGTCGGAGTGGGTATCGTCGCAGGTTTTTGCCTGCACGGCGGCGCGATGGCATCCACGGTCGCGCATGACAGCCATAATCTGTCTGTCATTGGCGACAATGATGTGGATATGCTGCTTGCGGCGCAGCATCTGCGCGACATTGGCGGCGGTTATACGTTGGTGTCCGGCGGAAAAATCCTGCATACCGTTGCCCTGCCGATCATGGGTCTGATGAGTGACGCAGGCTTTGACGAGGTACAGGCGGAGTTGGCTGTGATGATTGCAAGAGCACATGATATGGGTATCCCGCAGGATATTTCCCCGCTGATTTTACTGTCGTTTCTTGCGTTGCCGGTCATCCCGTCATTGCGTATCACACCGCGCGGGTTGTTCGACGTAAACCAGATGAAATTTATCGAAGTATAAGAAAAAACAGCCCGTTCGATTTCTGAGTGAAAATCAGAAATGGAACGGGTTTTCGTTACAGTGCGAGCAGATGTTCCCGCAGTGCGTCCACTGTGGGGACAATGTGTGCAGCGTGGTGTGTTTCCGCTTCCTCACGTGTGCCAAAGCCGTACAACACATACGTACAATCAATGCCGTATTTGCGTGCACCTTCGACGTCATGCATGCGATCGCCAACCATCTCAATTTCCGCTGGATCCGGATATCCGGCGCGTTCAAGTGCCAGCTTGACAACAGCATCTTTGGTGTTGATGCGCCCATCCAACGTCGCGCCGCAGATGTTTTCCAGATACGGCGCAAAGCCGAAACGTTCTGCGATGCGAACAGAAAAGACCTCTGGTTTGCTTGTCACCATGAGCGATCGTTTGCCAGCGGCTTTGAGTGCGGCAAGCATGTCTATGACACCGTCATATGCGCGGTTTTCAAATAGACCTACAGTGGAATAGCGTGCGCGGTAATCGGTTACCGCCTGTGCAGCCTGTTCCGCGTCCATGCCTGCGATGTGCTGGAAGCTGTCGATCAATGGAGGACCGATAAAACGGCGCAGGTCATCTGGGGCGGGGATCGGCCAGTTCTGCTGTTGTAAAGCATGGATGACACAGTTTGTAATGCCCTCACCGGAATCCGTCAACGTGCCGTCGAGGTCGAAAAAGATGATGTGTTTCATAATAAACTCCTATCGATATGCTCATTCTGCCAAGAGTGTAGCAGATTTTATACGATTGTGCAACCGGTTGAAAATGAACTCAGGTCTGACAGGCGAAGGCAACAATCGTTATTGGCGGGATAGTAAAAATGAAAAAATCCATATCGTGCAACTTGACGATACGGATTTTTTCTGTTTAGGGGAGTATATTAGGATTCGGAATCGTCAGGATTCTCTTCCATCAAACGCATACCTGCTGTGCTGGTGACCGGAAGGGAAAAAACAATGGAATGCGCCTTGCTTTCCAGTCCGGCTTTGTCCATGATGGATTTCATAATGCGGTTTTTCATTTCCGTTTTGACTACGATCAGGACGATTTCTTTTTCGTTGACCAGCGATACGCCGAGGAATTTTTCTGCACCCGCCATGCCAGTACCTTTCGCATGGATGACAGTTCCGCCGGCAGCATCTTCTTCACGGGCAGCATCCATGATCAGATCCGTATAGCCCTGATTGGCAATCACAATCAGCAGTTCATATTTGGTATTTTTCAAGGTGCTTTCTTCTCCTTTTTCAAAATTCTGATGTTCAGTGAGGAAGAACAGCGGTTTTTTTCCGCCGATACTGCTCAATGGGATGAGAAATGCGATGCCCGTACCGGGAACGTCAATTTTAATCTGTTTTTCCAAATAGGTTTTGATTTTCCTCCATGTGCTGCGGGTCACCACAGAAAGGATAATCGCCTTTTCCGCTTGTTCCAGACCGAGGGAATCGAGCGTCTCGCTGATGGCAGTACCGTCGCCAAGTGTACTGAATGTTACATCGACGCCGTGCTGTCGGTACATCTCGATAAATTTTTTTGCCCGGCTACGGTTGGTGATGGTTGTCATGAGATATAATTCATTCATATGGCTCTCCTTTTTTGTTTACGCCGCATCACAGATCAATGATGGCGTCATCATCAAGCATCTCAAATTGCAGCGCAGGCGTAAGCACAGGCTGTTCTTTTTTGGCATCGCGCCGTTTTTGCAGTTGATAAAACATACCGAGGAGCTGGATTGTGATGAGTGGAGTCATGGCAACCATAGCTACGACGCCGAAGGCGTCCGTTACGATATTGCCGCCGACTGCAATGCAAGCGCCCTGTGCCAGCGGCAGCAAAAAAGTTGCAGTCATCGGACCGGAGGCAACGCCGCCGGAGTCAAATGCAATTGCGGTAAAGATTTTGGGGACAAAGAAAGAAATACCGATCGCAATGGCATAGCCGGGAATGAGGAACCAGAGAATTGGGATGCCGGTCAATACGCGCAACATAGCGATACCGATGGATACAGCTACACCGATAGACAGTGCGGTTCCCATGGCTTTGGCAGAAATACCGCCGTCCGTGATTTCTTCAACCTGTTTATTGAGTACATAGACAGCAGGCTCTGCTTTGACAATGAAGAAGCCGATGAGCATGCCGATTGGAATGATAATCCAATTGTAATCAACGGAGGCGATGACCTGACCAAGGTAATTACCTGCTGGTATAAAACCGACATTTGCACCGGTCAGGAACAGAACCAAACCGATATAGGTATATACAAGACCGATGACAATTTTACGCAAGCTGCGTCTGGACAGCCGAAGTACAGTGATCTGGAAAATCGCGAAAAAGAAGACGATGGGAAGCAGGGATATCGCAATTTCTTCCAGATAGGTCGGAAGGGCAACGTGAAACAATTCCCACAGTTCTACAGAATTGCTGATTTCCGGAACAGCGGCCGGGGTATAACTGCTATCGCCCGGATTGTAAATCATGCCGAGGATGAGCACAGCGAGTATGGGACCAATGGAACACAATGCCACAAGACCGAAGCTGTCGTCCGATGCATGCCGGTCATTTCGGATGGCAGCGATACCGACGCCAAGTGCCATGATAAAAGGAACCGTCATCGGACCAGTGGTGACGCCACCCGAATCGAACGCGATAGCGAGGAAATCCGGTGAGACAAAACCGGCGACAAGAAAGACGATGAGGTAAAATGCCACGAGCAGATGAGGCAGCGCTATGCCGAACAGCATACGCAATAGTGCAACAACGAGGAAAATACCGACGCCGACGGCGACGGACAGGATCAACGTCATATTGGGAATAGATGGAACCTGCTCTGCCAATACCTGCAAATCCGGCTCGGATATTGTGATAATAAAGCCGAGAGTAAAACCGATTGCAATAATGAGCAGTAAATTTTTACTTTTGGTGATCGCGGTACCGATGCGCTCGCCCATTGGCGTCATGCTGATTTCTGCACCTAACGTGAAGAACATGATGCCAACAACGATCATGGCAGCGCCCATCAGGAAACATAGCAAAATGCTTGTAGAAATCGGCGCAACCGTGAAGCAAAGAACAATCACAATTGCGATGACAGGCAGCACTGCACGCAGTGCTTCTGACAGCTTTTCGTTGAGGGTTACCAGGAAATTTTTCAATGTGTCAACTGCAATCCTTTCTGCTTTGGGAATATAGATATACTATATCATATATGCCGACTGGATTGCGATGGGCAATTGATACATATTTCATAGGATTTCATGATCGGAACAATTTCTTAACGATATATTAACGCAGAAATAATGAATCGAATGCACGTAATGTGTGAGATAGATTACAGATTGGACCCGAATTCTGTACGCAGTTTTTGCAGGGCTTTTTTTTCGATGCGGGATACATACGATCGGGAGATACCGTGCAGCCGTGCAACTTCGCGCTGGGTGAGAGGGACATGCCCGTCCAGCCCATAGCGCAGGGAGATGATTTCTTTTTCGCGCGGGTCCAGCACATGCATCGCGCCGGAAACCAGACGGATGTGATCGTTCAATTCAATGCGTTCAAGTGCGTCGTCGTTACAACTGAGGATATCCTTCAGTGCCAATGCACTGCCGTCACCATCCGGTTCGATCGGTTCTTCCAGGGATACCTCACAGGACAGCTTTTTGGAGGAACGGAAGTACATCAGGATCTCATTTTCAATACAACGGGAAATATAGGTTGCCAGCCGGACATTTTTTGTGGGATCAAATGTAGAGACGCCTTTGATGAGACCGATCGTGCCGATGGAAATGAGATCATCGGAATCCGCGCTGGAGGAATAATATTTTTTGACAATGTGTGCGACCAGTCGGAGATTATGTTCAATAAGCATTTCCCGCGCTTGTTTATCACCGCGCTGCATAGCTTGAATGCAGTCGGCTTCCTGTTCAGCGCTGAGCGGGCGAGGGAATGAGCCGGATGGCGAAGATACACGCAGGATACAAAAGGCTGCACCGCAGAGCAGTGCAGTCGTGATGGAAAACAACACGGGAATCCACCCTTTCACAATAAGAATGATTCAGCATATGCAGGGCAATGCTGTCCGGTTCCTTTCTCTGAACATTCAATCATTCCAAGATAAAATGGCTTATCTGGTGAAACGATGAAATGGGCGTTTTACAGAATGACAAAGTGATTCCGTTTGCATTCAAGGATCCCTTCTTTACGCAGTTTGCTGATTTCTGCTGAAAGCCCGCTGCGTTCCACTTCAAGATAATCGGCAAGTTCCTGACGGTCAAATGGAATCAAAAAATCATGGGAATGATTTTGTTTGGCCTGCATCATCAAATAGGTCATTAATTTTTCCCTCGTACTTCTTTTTGATGTGATTTCTATTTTTTCGTTGAAGATGAGATTTTTGCGGGCGACAAGACGTAAAAGATTAAAAATAATCTGGTTGTGGAATTCACAGGCATTGCTGCATGAATGTGTAATTCGATTTACATCGATGAATAGTACCTGTGAATTTTCATTTGCAACGACGGAAACAGGCAATGCTTTCGCACCTGCACAGGCAAACGATTCACCAAATAGTTGGACCGGTTCAAGTTCAGTCAGGATGCTGCGATTTCCATAATAATCCACACGAATAATTTGGACTGCTCCTGAAAGAACAATGCCGAGTTGTGTGATTGTTTCTCCTTCTGAAAAAATCGTTTCATTTTTTTGATACATACGTTCTTTTGCGCCGAGACAACGGAGCATCACAGAAAGATTTTTTTCCTCTATGTGATCGAATAGTGTGCATTGTTTTAATATATCTAATGTTTTTTTCATTACGCCCTCCGTTTGTTGAAAATTCAACATACAAGTGTGGTTTATTATAGTAGGATAGCATCAAGAAATCAAGAGGAGGCAGACAGATGAGAAGGAAAGACAGAGAGATGCCGGAAGAATTTGGTCTTCATATCGCAGATACGTGTGAATATGCTGTCCTTTCTATGGTGGAAACGGATGATGCGCCGTATTGTATTCCGATTACAATTGTACGGGATGGGAAATATATCTATTTTCACAGTGCAAAAGATGGGCATAAGATCGATTGCTTAAAAGCACATGCAAAGGTATGCATTGCTTGCGTAGGAGATACAAAGAGAGCAAAAGACAAATTTACAACCGAATATGAGTCGGCTGTTATACGAGGGATTGCGACAGAGGTCACAGAAGATTCGGAAAAAATCGAAGCGCTGCGATTGTTATGTTTGCGTCATACGCCGACAAATATGGACGCATTTGATGATGCGATTGCCAGAAGCCTGAATAGAACAGCCGTTTGGAAGATCGATATTTCTGAGATTACTGGAAAACGGAAAAAATACGATTCACAGGGAAAAGAAATGAAATTTGGGAGATTGCAGTGATCATAAGGAGGATATATCCATGAACCAGAAAATGTTTTGCTATCAATGTGAACAGACTGCCGGATGCACTGGCTGCACAGGGAATGCCGGAGTATGTGGAAAAAAAGCGGACACAGCCAACCTACAGGACGAATTGACCGGCGCACTGGTCGGACTTGCCCGTGCGATGAGGGACAATCCGCATTTTGAAAAAACTGCTTATCAAATATTGATCGAAGGATTGTTTACCACAGTTACCAATGTAAATTTCGATGATGTTTCTATCAAAGCGCTTATCAGGACTGCACACGATGAAAGGGCAAAGCTTATCCTGCAATGCGATACGTTTGATTGTCCGTGTGGGAGAAATAACGACTATGATATGTCAGAGCTTTGGACTGCAAATGAGGACATTCGTTCTCTGAAATCCCTTATTTTATTTGGATTGCGCGGTATGGCTGCCTATGCGTATCACGCAATGGTTCTCGGCTATTCGGATGATGAGGTCAACCGGTTTTTGGTGCGCGGTCTGTGTGCAGTCGGTGAGGACTGGGACATGGAGCAATTGCTCGTTGTTGTAATGAAAGTCGGAGAAATCAATCTCAAATGCATGGCATTGCTTGACAAAGCGAATACCGAAACATATGGGAATCCTGTGCCGACCACCGTACCGCTCATGGTAGAAAAAGGTCCCTTTATTATTGTAACCGGACATGATCTCAAAGATTTACAGCTTTTGCTTGAACAGACAGCAGGAAAGGGCGTCAATATCTATACGCATGGCGAAATGTTGCCCGCTCATGCATATCCGCAACTGAAAAAATATCCGCATTTGAAAGGCAACTTTGGCACGGCATGGCAAAATCAGCAGAAAGAATTTGAGAATGTTCCAGCGCCGATCCTGTTCACTACGAACTGCCTGATGCCTCCGAAGCCGAGTTATGCAGATCGCGTATTCACGACAGAAGTGGTAGAGTTTCCCAATACCGTGCATATCGGTGAAGAGAAAGATTTCACGCCTGTGATTGAAAAAGCAATGGAGCTCGGCGGTTATCCGGAAGATAAACCGTTTACCGGCATCAATGGCGGTATGCAGGTCACCACTGGTTTTGGACATGGTACGGTTTTGTCTGTGGCAGATCAGGTGATTGACGCTGTAAAAAGCGGTGCAATCAAACATTTCTTCCTTGTCGCAGGTTGTGACGGTGCAAGACCGGGAAGAAATTATTATACGGAGTTTGTCAAAAAAACACCTGCGGATAGTATTGTCTTGACATTGGCTTGTGGAAAATATCGTTTCAACGATCTTGATCTTGGGACAATTGCAGGTCTGCCAAGACTCATGGATATGGGACAGTGCAATGATGCATATAGCGCAATTCAGGTTGCGGTTGCACTTGCGGGTGCATTGGATTGTGATGTCAATGAACTGCCGCTGTCTTTCGTGCTTTCGTGGTACGAACAGAAAGCTGTCTGCATTTTGTTGACGCTGTTGTATCTTGGCATCAAAAATATTCGGCTTGGACCAACGCTCCCGGCGTTTCTTTCTCCAAATGTATTGAATTATCTGATTGAAAACTTTGGCATTGCGCCGGTCACGACACCTGAAGAAGATTTGGCAGCATTGCTGAAATAAATATACAGTATCCATTGGATATGTTGCCATATCGTTGCATCAAAAAACCCGATCTGTAACCAGGTCGGGTTTTAAACTTTATTTGCGATTTTGATTGCGGCGTTGTTGCTGCTTACGCTGTTTTCTTCGCCTTTGTGCGAGACGGCGCTTGCGATTGAGGCGGTTGCGTCCTGCGATAAATGAAAGAATGATGTATAGTAAGAGTGCAGCGATAACAATGCCCGTAATGATACGAACTGGCGTCAGGCTGAAGAACTGGGAGATTTCATCCAGGACGAACAAAATGAATGAACGTTCCACCTCGGTCAGAGAGATCAGGTCAGCGGTTGCACATTCCATATCCTGATAGAAATACGTGACTGTGCCCAGTTTTTCTCCCCTGGCAATGGGTGCGTCATAACTATCCTCGACAGAAATTTCAATGTCCAATTCACTCATGTCCAACCCTTTGGGGACAAGTACAGATACATCATTGGCTGTGACCAGTGTCACATGATCCGTGCCGCGCGCCAGGTGAACGGGACACTCTGTGACAGCGGAACCCGCTTCCGTTGCAGTTTGCATGCGGAAATTGTCGAATGCCCACTCGAACATGCGTTTGGTTTCCGTAAAGCTGCCCGCATAATCCGTGCCATCTTCTGCGCCGAGCACAACGGAATAATACGTGTATCCACTCTGCTGAGCATAGGAGACCAGACAATATCCTGCCTGCGAGGTGTGACCTGTCTTGATGCCATAGCAGTTGTCATAATAAATGGATGAATAACTGCTGAGAATCAACTGATTGGTGGTATAAATGATGCGCTCGTCATTTTTATTGGTTGCCGGAAGCTTTTTCTGAGCTGTGTTCACGACCGTGGCAAATGTGGAATTTTGCATGGCCTGCTGAGCAATCAGGTATAGATCATAGGCGCTGGAATAATGATCGTCATTATGTAAGCCGTTGGGATTGGCAAAGTGTGTGTTGACACAGCCCAATTCTTTGGCGCGGTCATTCATCATTTGCACAAACTCATCCACTGAACCGGCGACTGTGCGCGCCAGCGCATTGGCGGCTTCATTGCCGGAGGGAAGCATCAGGCAATATAACAAATTTTCAATGGTAATCTCTTCACCCGTTTTCAGCCCGGCATTGCTCGCGCCGTTGTTTACGTCGATGAAATCTTCTTCCTGCATCGTCACGACGTCGTCCAGGCTGCACGTTTCCAACACCAGCAGGGCGGTCATGATTTTGGTACATGAAGCGGGATACAGCTGTTCATTTTCATTGTCTGCATGGATGATCTGACCCGTTTCAGCGTTGACTAAAAGGGAAGCCTTTGCATCTACGTCGATGGTCGGCATCTGGATTGTGCCGTCTTCCGCGATGGAACTGGTTTGATTTTGCGGTTGTTCCGTAGAGTCGGTAGTTTCAGTCTGCTGCTCGGCTGCATCGGTTGTATCGGTAGCAGTTGTGCCGTCTGTTTGTTCTGTCTCCGGTGTGGTGGTCGATTGATTGGTTGAATCCGATGTGCTCTGTGAAGCGGCAGGTGTCTCAGTGGTCTCAGGCTCCGGCTCAGCGAGCGATGGCAGTGCTGTTCCGACAAGAAGCGATACGGATAGCAGCAGCGCCCCCAATTGTTTATTCCATTTCATCCCCAGTGTCCTCCTGTGCATCTGATTTTTCGGTCGGTTCCTCATATTGTCCAGAGGGTTGTTCTACTTCGTCCAGCTCCGATGTGTGTGGGCGATGCGGCAGGTTGGTTGTATTGTCGTCATCTTCCCACAGATCGGCAAATTGGCTCAGATCATCGGAAATCAAGGGCTTCTGGGGTGGTGTTTCGAGCCTGTCCGATTGGGGATTGATCTGATGCGACGGATCGGCGGTTTCTTTTTCTTCAAAGAAAAAGTCATCATCGGTAAAACGACCGCGGATACGTGCAGGTTTGGGCGGTTTGCGCCGCAGTGCGTCGTATTCAAAACGGCGGCAGCTGCCTGCCATCGCTACAATACCGCGAAAATCGCAGACACCCTGATATTCATTCTCCGGCTTGCAGTGTGCGCAATAGGCGCAATGCGGGTCAATGGATTCATTGTATAAGCAGTTCCTGCGGAACAAATTGAACATAGTAGGTCTCCTTTTCACGTCATGGGGCACTATTTCAATATTATAACGTAAAATACACGCTGTTTCCAGATATATTATTTGAAAATATTGATAAAAAAACAAACAGGCATACCGTATAAATTCTGACAGAAAGAGAAACCGGGTCAAAATTGTAAAAATTCAGGAGATATAAGCAGAAAAAGTGCGCATAGAAATGCTGACAGACAAGCGTGCACACATTTGCCGCGTATGCAGTGAGACAGATCCAGACCATCTGCGGCGGCAGCGGTTTGAAACAGCACGGACAGTCCGCCGAAGGCACACAGGAATGAGACGGCGATCAGCCTGGCGGGTCGTGTTCCGGCAGATTCTGTCAATCCGGCAAGACCCTGCGTCAGCTCGACACATCCGGTCAGCAGGCTGTATATGCCTGAAACAGACAGATCAAAGTGGCACAGCAGTGGTGTGAGGGCAGCGCACAGTGCGGATAGGATACCGGTCAGGCGCAGCAGGCACAGTATCACGGAGAAAAATAAGATGAAAGCTGAAATCATCAGGCAGGAACGTCCGGCAGCGGTGACCGATTGCACCAGACAGCGAAAAAATGGGAGTTGTTCTGATTGTTTGGAAGGATATACCATGGGCGGCGCCTGGTTTGGGCGCAGCAGGTATGCCGTGAGCAGCGCCGATACGATGTGCACGACATATAAGAACAACCCGGCGCGCAGTGAGTGAAACAGTCCGCCGCCGCACATGCCGATGAGGAAGGCTGGACCGGTATTATTGCAGCAGGATGCGAGCGCAGAGGCGTCTTCCCTGGTACACAGCCCGGCGTGATACAATTCGGCGGACATACGTGCGCCGGCAGGATAACCGCCCAGAAAGCCGAGCACCAGCGCAGCCGCCCCGCAGCCCGGCAAATGGAAACAATGCCGCATGAACGGGGAAAGCAGGTAGCCCAGTTCTTGTGCCAGTCCGCAGGAAATCGCCAGCGAGCTGGCTGCAAAAAATGGGAATAAGGATGGAATCGCAGAAGTCAGGCACAGCGTAATGGCAGTGCGCACAGCATCCGCACAGTCTGTGGAATACCGGCAGAGCAGCGCGAGAAATAACATACAGCCTGTACAGACGCATATGTTTCGCATGAATGCAATCACCTCGCATGGAAAAACAGCGGTATCATAGGAAATTCCTGATTCCATCCTATCGAAACAAGGCAACAAACATGCTCATCCCGCATACAAATTTTTGAACGGCGCCGAAGGGGGACAGAATATGCTGGAGCAAATGGTTCATACACATATAGGAGACCCTACGGTGGAAGTAGATGGAAATCGAAGTGTTGTGATTACCGGACGCTGTGCCATCACGCTGTACAGTGAAACAGAAATGCGCGTGCGATGTGGCGGGCTGACGGTGCGCATCAGTGGGGATGGGTTGGAGTTGTGTACACTGGATGAAGCAGAGATGTCCATTGTGGGATTGATTGCGGAAGTGGGCTTTTTGACCGGAGAGAGGTGAGCGCATGGTTTCGAGATGGATCCGTTTGTGCGGTGGCATATTGACTGTGCGTGTACGCGGCGCGGAACTGGAACGGTTTTTAAACCTGTGCACACAGGCGCGCATTCGCCTGCGCCGTATCGAGCGTATTGACATCGACGAACTGCATGCAGAAATTTCACTGTATGATTTCTATCGTCTGGCGCGGCTGAAAAAGCGCAAACGATGTCGCGTGCATATCCTGCGGCGGCGCGGTCTGCCATTTCTGCTGCACCGGATGCGGAGGCGTTACGCGTTGTGGGGCGGACTGCTGCTTGTGTGCCTGGTGTGTTATCAGTTGGGAACGCGTATCTGGGTGATCGAGGCGGAGTTCCCGCAGGGTGTGGACGGCTATGCAGTGTTGGAAGAGCTGGACAATCTCGGCATTGGCATTGGCACGAAGTGTGCCGATATCGATGTGCACGCAGTCAAAGTGCATATGATGACAACGTTAGACGATCTGAAATTTTTTGCACTGAATGTTGATGGCAACATGTTGTTCATTGAAACCGCTGCGGCAACAGAAGCGCCGGAAGTGGATCAAAACAAAGGTGTGCGCAGTGTCGTTGCACTGCGCGACGGTGTGATAGATAAGATGATTGTCCGACGGGGTACGGCGAAATGTAAGCCGGGCGATGCCGTTTTGGCAGGTGATATTCTTGTTGATGCGCTTGTTGAACCAAAAGATGAACAGCAGAGTGAACTGGGAACGGCACAGCTTGTCGATGCCAATGCGGATATCTGGGCGACGACACGGTATGCCGTGACGCGGAAAATGGCGTTGGAAGCGGAAAAAAAACACGAAACTGGCGCATCGAAAACAAGATATGCCATATGTTTTGGTAAAACACGGATAAATTTATATTTTGGCAGTAGTCTAATACAGGGCAATTGTGATAGAATAATATCGATTGAGACAGTAAAGCTCAACGACCATCTGGCGCTTCCGATTTCACTGTATCGAGAAACCATTACACCCTATACGACAGAACCTGTGATACATGAAGCGGCGGATGTGCAGGCGCAATTGGAATATGGTGCACAACGTGCGGTTGAAGCGCAGATGGTAGAAGGCAGTGTATCCTCCATGCAGGCGGATGTCAGTGAAGAAAATGGAGCGGCAATCCTGCGCGCCACGGTCTGGTGTTATGAACAGATCGCGGAAAGCGTAGAGGACGGCAGGACAGATGCCGATCTGCCTCAAAAGACGGAACAAACAGATGAATCATAAACAGATGTTCAAACACAAGGAGAGCGAAAACATATATGGCAGAAATGACCATGCATATCGATGCGATTGACCTGATTATGGGCATTTTCGGCGCATTCGATGAAAATATGAAGGTGCTGGAAAAAGAATTGGATGTGACAGTGCTCAGCCGGGAAACCGAACTGAAAGTCACTGGCACAGATGCGGGCAATGTTGAGCTGGCGATGAAAACCATTCAATCGCTGATGCAATTGGCGGAACGCGGAGAGAGCATTGGCACGCAGACCGTACAGTATGCCCTCGGACTGGTGCGCGACGGACGGCAAAACCAGCTCTCAGAAATCGGCAAAGATGTGGTGTGCATCACGGCGAGGGGCAAGCCGATCAAGGCGAAAACATTGGGACAAAAGCGGTATATGGACGCCATGCGCACACATACCATTACCATTGGCATCGGTCCCGCCGGCACGGGTAAGACCTATCTTGCCGTTGCGGCAGCGGTTGCGGCATTCCGTGACAAACAGGTCAGCCGCATTATCCTGACGCGTCCCGCGGTCGAGGCCGGAGAAAAGCTGGGATTCCTGCCGGGCGATTTGCAGAGCAAGGTTGACCCGTACCTGCGCCCACTGTACGATGGATTGTTTGATATGATGGGTGCAGAGACGTTTAATAAATTGCTGGAGCGCGGCAGCATTGAAGTCGCGCCGCTGGCATATATGCGCGGACGCACATTGGATGATTCTTTTATCATCCTTGATGAGGCGCAGAATACTACGCCAGAGCAGATGAAAATGTTTTTGACCCGCATTGGCTTCGGCTCAAAAGCGGTTGTCACAGGCGATATCACACAGATTGACCTGCCGGGCGACCGCGTGAGCGGTTTGAAAGAAGCCGTCAAGGTGCTGAAAAATGTGGAAGATATTGCCCAGTGTCAGTTGACAGACCGGGATGTAGTGCGTCATGAGCTGGTACAGCGTATTGTTCGCGCCTATGAAAAATATGAGCAGCAGAAGGTCATGCGGCAGGCGAAAGAAGCGCAAAAGCGCCGACCGTCTGCAAGAAAGTGAGGGACAACATGGAACATCGCATTCGCATCACCCCCGAGGTGGAAGTGGACGAGCTGGAGACCGTCAGCGCATTGATTCAACGCTGTGCAAAGGCTGCGTTTGAAATGGAGCATGCACCGGAGGGGTGTTTTGTCGATGTGACCCTTGTGGATGGAGAGACCATCCGTGAGATCAACCGCGAGAATCGCGGCAAGGACGCGGTTACGGATGTGTTGTCGTTTCCCATGTTGGAATTTTTCAATGGCGAATGGCCGGAGGATGTGGAAACGGAACGCAATCCGGAGGATGGCTCGTTGTTTCTCGGTGATATGATTTTGAATTACGACCGCGCTGTCGAACAGGCGGCGGAATATGGGCACAGTGTTGAGCGGGAATGCGGGTTTCTGACGGTACATTCCATGTTGCATCTGCTGGGATACGATCATGAGCGCAGCGAAGAAGACCGTCGGATTCAGCGCACACAGGAAGAATGTGTGTTGTCATCAATGGGGTTGGTTCGCGATGCGGATTGATGTGAAGGGTTTGCGTCACTCGTTTCGATGGGCGGCGCGAGGCGTATGTATTGCTCTGCGCGAGCGCAATTTCCGCATTCATCTGACTGCGGCATGCTATGTCACTGCCGCTGGATTTTTGGCAGATCTGAGCCATGCAGAAATAGCTGTATTGTGCCTTTGTTTTGGATTGGTGACGGCGGTGGAATTGATCAACACCGCAATCGAGACGCTGTGTGACCGCATAACCAAACAATATGACCCGTTGATCCGCGACGCAAAAGATGTTGCCGCAGGTGCAGTGCTGATGACTGCATTGTTCAGCACAGCGGTCGCCCTGGTATTGTTTGCGCATCCTGCGCCCATCCGCGCCATACTTACCAAATTGACGCAGCATATTTGGATTGACGCATTGTTGCTCGCGTCCATTCCGGTTGCTGTTGCATTTGTTTTTGCAGTAGAACAAAAGGGAGAACCCAAATGAGTGTAACAAAAAGTGCAATTATATCCATTGTTGGCAAGCCGAATGTGGGAAAATCGACCCTGCTCAACCAACTGGTCGGCGCAAAAATTGCCATCGTATCCAACAAACCGCAGACGACGCGCACACGCATCACAGGTGTGCTGACAAAGGACGATTGCCAATATGTTTTTTTGGACACGCCTGGTCTGCACAAACCGCGTTCACGCCTGGGTGACTACATGGTAAAAGTCGTCAATGACACGGTGACGGATGTAGATATTGCCGCGCTGGTGGTTGACCCGGTGCCGCGCATCGGACCGGCAGAACAGGAACTGATTGCCCGTATGAAGCAGTATCACATGCCATCGGTGTTGATTATCAATAAAATTGACACGGTAAAAAACGAAGAGTTGCTTGCAGTGATTGCCGCGTATTCGCAGGCGCATGGATGGGATGCTGTTGTCCCGCTGTCTGCAAAGACGGGTGAAAATTGTGATATTCTGTTTGAAGAATTTTCCAAGTTTGCGTTGGAAGGTCCACAGTTGTTCCCGGATGATATGCTATGTGATCAACCGGAACGTCAGCTTGTTGCGGAAATTGTCCGGGAGAAGATGCTCGGTTTACTTGACCGGGAGGTACCGCACGGTACGGCAGTCGCGGTGGAACGCATGCATGAACGCGAGGATGGATTGATTGAAATCAGTGCGACTATTTATTGTGAAAAGAAAAGTCACAAGGGGATCATTATCGGCAAAAGCGGGTCTATGCTCAAAAAGATCGGCGCACAGGCGCGTGCAGATATAGAAGAACTGTTGGATACGCGTGTATTTCTGGAATTGTGGGTCAAGGTAAAAGAAGATTGGCGCAACAATCAGTATCAAATGCGCAACTTTGGCTATGAGAGCGAATCATGATTGAGGACGAAAGGACAACGACATGGCACACATTGCGGTGAAAGGATTGGTGATCCGCGAAACGGATTTTGGGGAAGCGGATCGTTATATCACCGTATTGACCGCTGAATTGGGTAAAATTGAGGTGTTGTGCCGTGGCATCCGGCGCAAAAAGGGACGATTGGCAAACGCAGTCGGATTGTTCTGCTACAGTGAATTTACGTTGTTTTCCGGCAGGAAGTATACGCTCAGTCATGCGGAGATCGATACGCAGTTTTGGGGCATTACAGGAAATATTGAACAGTATGCATTGTGCTGTTATTTTGCAGAATTGGCGAATATAGCGGCGGATGCGGATGATGGCGTCAGCGATTTGCTGCCGATGTTTTTGCGTGCGCTGTATGCGCTCGACCGGCAAAAGCGGTCGGTTCAAATTGTGAAAGCGGCCTTTGAACTGCGGCTTGCATCCGAATGGGGATATACGCCTGATTTGACTGGATGCGCCGTATGTGGGAAACCTGCCTGTGATGCATGGTCATTCCTGTTGGAAAATGGTGCGCTCATGTGCCAGGGCTGCCGGAAGCGTGTCGGCGGAACGTATTATGATGTGCCGCAGGGCGTGTTGGATGCCATGCGGTATATCCTCTCCTGTGACGGCAAAAAGCTGTTTGCATTTTCCGTGAATGCGCAGACAGCAAAACAACTCGGGATGATTTGTGAGCGGTACCTGTTGTATCATCTGGATATTCATTGTACCACATTGGATTTTTATCATTCCCTTTTCTGTCAGACAGATGTCATGCCAAAAGGAGATTCAAAACAATGAAAACAGAATATCGCACTCGATTGCATTGGGTGTTGGAGATTGGGGCATGGCTGATGGTGCCGATCTGCTTGCTGATCGCAGTGTATGGCATATATGCGCTGCCGGAACGGATTGCAACACATTTTAGCCTCCATGGAATCCCTGACGGTTATGGTTCTTCCAAAACATTACTGCTTATTCCGATTCTGATGGTTCCCTGCCTTGGCATTATCAGTTTGGTTGCACATGTTGTCAATCCCTCATACTGGAATATCCCGTTTGTTGTGAAAGAAGAACGGAAAGCCTGTGTATATGCAGATATTCTGACCATGCTGCATGCAGTTGAGTTGGAATTCGCAGTATTTATGCTATACATGCAAATGATACTGTATCATCAGAGGGGTACAGGGATTGTTTTGGCTTCTGCGATACTGACAATTGCGTTGGCAGCCACGATCCTTGGGTTATGCCTGCGCGCATACCGGCATAACCGGTAATTGACGTCCTGAACGGACAATGATGTTTGGAGTTCATTATAGTTATGAGTAAATTATCAGAAAAAAGCCTGAAAATATTGGAATATTATACCATCCTCGACATGCTGGCAGAGCACTGTGTCAGCCGGAAGGCAAAACAGGAGGCAAAGGCGCTGCGGCCATTGCATGACGCCGAGGATGTGCGTGAGCTGTTGACGCAGACGGATGACGCAAAGCGTTTGATGACGACGGGGGGTGCACCCGCGTTTGGCGGCATTCGTGATGTATCCGCTGCGCTCAGCCGGGCGGACATGGGCGGCGTGTTGTCCACGCGTGAGCTGCTGGATGTGGCATCGTTGCTGCATGCGGCAAACCAGGTGCGAAAATATGGTGCGGAACAGCAGGACAACGGTCTGAAAACGACGTTGGATCCATATTTTTCTCGCATTAACAGCAACAAGTATCTGGAAGAAAAGATCAACCGTGCGATCATCAGTGAAGAGGAAATTGCGGATGCAGCATCGACAACGCTTGCCAACCTGCGCCGCCAGATGCGTGCGCAGCATGTGCGTGTCCGTGAGACATTGAACCATTTTGTCTCATCTCCGACGTATTCCAAATACTTGCAGGAGAGCTTGATTACACAGCGTGACGGTCGCTTTGTCATTCCGGTCAAGAGTGAACATCGCGGTGATATCCCGGGCATGGTACATGATGTGTCGTCTTCTGGCGCGACATTGTTCATTGAGCCGGCGCAGGTCGTCGATGCGAACAATCAGCTCAAAATTTTGCTGGGAAAGGAAAAAGCGGAAATTGAGCGTATTCTTGCCGAATTGACCGCAGATGTCGCAGATTTTTCCGATGCCATTGCGTCGGATTATGACGTGTTGTGTACGTTGGATTTTATTTTTGCAAAAGCGCGGTTTTCCTTTGCACTCAATGCATGCGCACCGAAAATCAGTGAAAAAACACAAGTCAGCTTGTTGCGTGCACGCCATCCGCTGCTTGATCAGAAAAAGGCAGTGCCCATTGACATTGCGCTCGGCGGCGAATATGATACACTGGTTATCACAGGTCCCAACACGGGCGGCAAGACTGTCAGCCTCAAGACACTCGGTCTGCTGAGCCTGATGGCGGCATCCGGTCTGCATATCCCGGCAAATGAAGAGAGTTCGGTGTGTCTGTTTGAGAATATCTATGCCGATATCGGTGACGAACAATCCATCGAACAGTCGTTGTCTACATTCTCGGCACATATGAAAAATATTGTTGCAATCATGGATAAATGTGGTCCGGACGATTTGATTTTGTTTGATGAGCTGGGCGCAGGCACGGATCCGGAGGAGGGTGCGGCGCTTGCCGTGGCCATCATTGAGTATGGACGCAAAATGTGTTCGCTTGTCGCGGCAACAACACATTATTCTGAGCTGAAAGTGTTTGCTTTGACGACAGAAGGCGTTGAAAATGCATCGTGTGAGTTCGATGTGCGCACACTCCAACCGACGTATCATTTGTTGACTGGTGTGCCGGGCAAATCGAATGCATTTGCAATTTCCAAACGGCTTGGTTTGCCGCCGGTTATTATTGACCGCGCAAAGGAACAGATGTCTGCGGAAAATCAACGGTTTGAAGATGTGTTGGAAACGTTGGAGCGTGAACGGCATCAGCTTCAAAAGCAGCGTGAAGACGCCGATCGGCTGCGCCGGACTGCACAATCGGAAAAGGACAAGGCAATTACGCTCAAAGGGCGCGCGGAAGATGAAACCGATGCGATTTTAGAAAAGGCACGCGACCAGGCGGAGCGTATTTTGCGGGAAGCGCGTATGGCGTCCGAGACCGTCTTTGCTCAGTTGGATGAAATGAAGAAAAAGGCGGAGACCAATGCTGCGGATCAGAATCTGGCTGCCGCCCGTGCTGCCCTGCGCAGTACATTGGGACAGGCGGAGAAAAAAACCATGCGTCGGGAGAAAAAGACTGTCGAACCGGACAGTATGCGTCCGCTCAAGGTGGGGGATACCGTTCATTTGCTCAACGTCGGTGTCGATGGCGTTGTACTTAAACCGGAGGACAAGGATGGCACGGTTTATGTACAGGCAGGTATTCTCAAAGTCAATGTGCCGCTCAATGAACTGCGCCTTGTGGAGAAGCAGAAACCGGCAAAGTCAAAAGCTGTTTATCGTGCGCCGACAGGCGGTATGCGAGAAGTGAGGCGTGCAAACGCAAAAAGTGAGCTGGATGTGCGCGGTATGATGGTGGAAGAGGCATTGATAGAAGTTGACCGTTATTTGTCCGATTGCTTGATGTCACATCTTGACCTGGTGACGATCATCCACGGCAAAGGAACGGGTGCGCTGCGCACTGCGATTCAGCAGCATCTGAAACATGACAAGCATGTCAAGTCGGTGCGCAATGGACGCTATGGGGAAGGTGATCTGGGCGTTACCATTGTCGAATTAAAATAGTGGTTGGCATAAAAACTAAAAATTTGCCGCGAATTGTGCAATTTTATGTAGATTTGCCCTGTTATTTCATATAGAAGCGTGTAAGCGCCTACAAATTCCGGCAGGAAAATGCCCTCTTTTGGTACAAAAGCATATTGACGAAACGAAAAAAAACAGGTATTCTATATATAATCTGTTATTGGTTTCGCACCGATACAATCTTGTATAGTGTTTGTGTAGGTTTAGTTTTAATTTTGTTTTTATAGGAGCGATGTTGAAATGTTTTCACAGGAAGTTCAGGTAACCAATCAGGTTGGGCTGTATGCGCGCCCGGCTACATTTTTCATTCAGTGTGCCAATGGCTTCAAGAGCACCATTCTGGTTGAAAAGGAAGAACGCAGGGTAAATGCAAAGAGCCTGCTCGGTATTCTTTCCCTCGGCATCACCAAAGGCACGACCATTACGTTGATTGCAGATGGCGTTGACGAAGTTGAGGCTGTCAATGCGTTGACTGATCTCATTCAGTCTAATTTCAGCGATTCGAACTTCAGCGACTGATTTCAATCCAAACGCACGCAAGAGACACCGCTTGTTTTGCGGTGTCTCTTTTTTTCTCCGGGAAGGGAGGGCTGCATGTCCAGCAGGGAAGAACTGCATCAGCGGGTACGGGCGCTGCCGCGCAAACCGGGTGTTTACCTCATGAAGAACCGGCAGGGACAGGTTATCTATGTCGGCAAGGCGAAAGCGCTTAAAAATCGTGTGTCCCAATATTTTCAAAATGAGGCAAAACACACGCCTAAAACGCGGAAAATGGTGGAAAATATCGATAATTTCGATATTATTGTCTGTGAATCGGAATTTGAAGCGCTGGTGCTTGAAAACCAGATGATAAAAAAATACAAGCCCAAGTACAACATTCTTCTCAAGGATGACAAAGGATATCCGTTTATCCGTGTATCTACAGATCAGCTGTATCCGGAATTCACGGTTGTGGGACGGCGTGGGAAGGATGCGGCGCGTTATCTTGGGCCCTATGCCGGACGAGGTGCGGCGATGCAGGCGATTGATACCGTCAGCCGTGCGTTGGGTTTGCGTACCTGTCGCCGGGTATTGCCGCGCGACATCGGGAAATCGCGTCCATGCTTGAATGCCCAACTCGGTCGTTGCTGTGCGCCATGCGCCGGCAAGGTATCGCAGGAGGAATATGCCCAGCGCGTCGCACAGGCGATTGATGTGCTTGAAGGCAATTACAAACAGCTTGCCGAACAGCTCGAACGGCAAATGCTGCAGGCGGCGGAGGAAGAGCGGTTTGAACAGGCGGCGCAGTTGCGCGACCGCATGCGTGCAATCACATGTGCCGGACAACATCAGATGGTGGTTGCGAGCGGATTTTCTGATACCGATATTATCGCATTTGTACAGGGCGAGACGCGCGGGTGTATTGTTACGCTGCATTATCTTGCGGGCAATTTCCATGACAAGGAATATACAATGCTGGATGGCACATCGAGCGAAGATGGTCCGGAGCTGCTCGGCAGCTATATCAAGCAATATTACGCATTGCGCGGTGTCGTGCCGCAATTGGTGCTTGTTTCAGAGGAACTTGAGGACATGGAAGCAG
Organism: uncultured Butyricicoccus sp.; assembly: GCA_944384655.1. Lineage (GTDB taxonomy): Bacteria > Bacillota > Clostridia > Oscillospirales > Butyricicoccaceae > Butyricicoccus_A. The sequence goes on from CALWUF010000010.1 coordinate 27,800, forward strand.
TGGAAGTATTTTTGCGCTCAGTTGCAGGCAAGAAGGTCACACTGACCGTTCCACAGCGCGGCAGACGGCGCGAACTGATGCACATGGCTAAGAAAAATGCGGAAGAGGAAATCGTTCGCATCGAGACCAATGCAGAGCGCCGTCGGAAATCGCTTGAGTTGTTCGGCAGCATGATGGGGCTGGCGGAAACGCCGGTCAGCTTTGAGGCATATGATATTTCAAATCTCGCGGGCACAAATACCGTGGGTTCGATGGTCGTTTTTGAAAATGGAAAACCCAAACGCAGCCAATACCGCCGCTTCCGCATTGAATCGGTTGCGCATGGGCAGGATGACTATAAAGCGATGGAAGAGATGCTGACGCGCCGGATGCAGCGATGGAAGGACGGGGATGAAAAATTTATCAAATTGCCCAGTGTATTCCTGATCGATGGCGGTTTCGGACATGTTCGTGTGGCAAAACAGGTGCTTGACCGTTTCGGCTGCACAAAGCCTGTATTCGGCATGGTGAAAGATGACCATCACCGCACACGCGGTCTTGTCGCACCGGATGGCAGGGAATTTGGTATTTCTACGGTGCCTGCTGTTTTTACCATGGTCGGACGCATCCAGGAAGAAGTGCACCGAGTTGCCATTACCTATCAGCGGGAGATACATGGTACAAATGCCATGCGTTCGGAATTGGACAATATTCCGGGTGTCGGAAAAAAACGACGTGCGGCGCTTTTGAAGACATTTCAGAGTATCAAACGCATCCGCGCGGCAACCATAGAGGAACTGGAAACAGCCGTACCGCACGCAACGGCACTGGCAGTGTATCAATATTTCCACAGCGCACAGGAGGACAGGGAATCATGAGAGTCATCAGCGGAAGTGCACGCGGCAAACGGTTGGATGCGGTACCGGGGATGGATACACGCCCGACAACGGACCGTGTCAAAGAATCCGTCTTTAATATTTTACAGTTTCGCGTTGTCGGTGCGGCGATGCTGGATCTGTTTTCCGGCACTGGACAGATGGGAATTGAAGCGCTCAGCCGCGGGGCAGCGCGTGTGGTGTTTGTCGATCAGGCGCGCAAAGCGGTTTCTGTCATTCAGAAAAATATCTCGCGTGCGCGCGTACAGACCCGTGCCGAGGTCATCTGTGCGCCATTCCAGCGCGCGTTGGAACGCCTGCGCGGGCAGAAATTTGACATTATTTTCCTCGATCCGCCCTATGGGGGCGAATTGTTAAATTCCGCGCTAAATACAGTAGAATTATTTGACATCCTGTCGTCGGATGGTATAATAATATGTGAAAGTTCCGTGGAGGATACCGTCATTTGCCCAGACAGCTTTGCCATACACAAGACCTATCGGTATGGCACGATTTGCCTGACAGCGATGCGCCGAAAGGGAGCGGAAAACGACTGAGAAGGTTCCGTCAATGGGGGACCGGAAAGGCATGCTATGAGAATTGCGGTATATCCCGGCAGCTTTGACCCTGCCACGCTCGGACATTTGGACATCATTCGGCGTGCATCCTGCCTGTTTGATAAACTCATTGTTGCACCGATGATCAACGGCGAAAAGCATTCATCGTTTACCATGGAGGAAAAGGTGGATTTCATTCAGCGCATGACACGTGGGCTTTCCAACGTAGAGGTGGAAAGCTTTGGCGGGCTGTTGGCGGACTATGTGAAGGAAAAAAACGCTTGTGCGATTATCAAGGGTCTTCGCGCAGTGTCCGATTTTGAATATGAGTTTCAGATGGCGCTTGCGAATAAAAAATTAAATTCAGATGTAGACACCGTGTTTTTGATGACGGGGCAAAAATATCTGTTTCTCAGCTCGACAATTGTGCGCGACATCGCGCGCCATGGGGGAGATATTACCGGCTTTGTTCCGGAGGAGATCCGCGAAGATATTATGAAAAAACTGGCTCGGACGAAGTAAGCGTCTGAACATCAGATGGATTATAATCATGGGAGGGCTTTAAGATATGGTTGCTGTTTTAGAAGAACTTATAAATTCGTTATATGACATGATTCAGGAGGCGCGCAGCGTCCCGCTCAGCACGGAAAAGTGCATGCTTGATCGCGAAAAGGCATTGGATATTTTGGATGAAATCCGCACCAGCATGCCGAAGGATCTCGAAATGGCGCGTGCCATTGTCGAGAAACGCAATGAGATGGTTGCAGCCGGTAAAAAGGAAGCGGATGACCTGCGCCGGAAGGCAGAAGATTATGTGCGCAAGACCGTAAACGAAAGCGCACTGCTTGCAGAAGCACAGCAGAAGGCGGATGGGATCGTATCTAACGCGGAGCAGCAGGCAGTGCAGTTGCGCAATGCCGTCAACAATTATTGCAATGACAAGCTGAGTGCGACGGAGGCGTGCGCACAGGCGATGCTGGAGGAGATACGTAAATGCCGCCAGCAGTTTGACAGTGCAAATGAAAAATGATCGTCTCATATGGGGAAACATAGGGCAGAGAATGGACGCAGTCTGTTCTCTGCCCTTGCTGTTTTGTGTGAAGTTCCAAAATACAACGCGAACATTCGAACATACGTTCGAATGTTCGCAATTTGTTCACAAATCACTAAAAAAGTCGGGATTCCTGCTCAAAAAAATCTTACATGTCCTTGCAATTTGAGATTACAAACCGTATAATAAAACTACGGTGGGGAAAGGTGGAGCGAAAGACCACGGATTTCTGCTGAACAGGACAGGAGGGCATCTCTGTGAAGGGTGAGTACCAGCATACCTTGGATGCAAAAGGTCGCCTGTTCATTCCCGCAAAGCTCCGGGAAGAGCTGGGCGACAGTTTTGTCGTGACCAAAGGGCTGGATGAATGCCTGTTCCTGTACCCACTGGATGCATGGAAGACGCTGGAGGAGAAAATCCGGCAGCTCCCTATGTCGAAGTCGAGAAACTTACAGCGATTCTTCCTGTCGGCGGCGGCTGACGTCACCGTGGACAAGCAGGGTCGCATTGTCGTTCCACCTGTCTTGCGCAATCATGCGAAGTTGAAGCGCGATGTGACGATTATCGGCGTCCTCGATCGCGCAGAGATCTGGGATAGACAGCGGTGGGACGAATATAACGGTCAGTTGGATACGGGCAGCATCGCGGAAGCAATGGAAGATTTGGGCTTTTGACGGAGGATTCAAACAGGAATGGAATTTCAACATGTTTCAATTTTGCTTTCCGAATGCCTTGATAGCCTGAATATCCGCCCGGATGGCATTTATGTCGATGCGACGTTGGGCGGCGCGGGGCATTCCCTGCACATCGCGCAGCGGCTGACCAGGGGGGGCAGGCTGATCGCACTCGATCGCGATGACATGGCGCTGGAACATGCAAGGGATCGTTTGGCAGGCGTCATCGATCGTGTCACATTGGTCAAAAGTGATTTCCGCAATTTGGATACGGCGCTGGCGTCGTGTGGGGTCAGTCGGGTGGATGGCATCTTGTTTGATCTGGGCGTTTCCTCTCCACAGTTGGACATCGCTGAGCGAGGATTTTCCTATATGCAGGATGCGCGGCTCGATATGCGCATGGATCAGAAGCAGCAGCTTTCCGCTTACGAAGTTGTCAATGAGTGGGACCGTGCACAATTGCGCCGGATTTTACAGGAGTATGGCGAAGAACGCTATGCGCCGCAGATTGCCGCGGCCATTGACCGCGCCAGACAGCAGCAGCCGATTGAAACGACAATCCAGCTCGCAGACATCATCCGAAATGCAATGCCTCCGGCAGCTCGCCGTGAAAAACAGCATCCCGCCAAACGCAGCTTTCAGGCGATCCGCATTGCGGTCAACGATGAACTGATGGCTGTGCAGGAGGCAATGGATCGTGCAATTGATGCACTGGCGCCCGGCGGACGGCTGGCGGTGATCACATTCCATTCCCTGGAGGATCGCATTGTCAAGACTGCGTTCCGAAAGGCGACACAGGGCTGCACCTGCCCAAAGGATTTCCCTGTCTGTGTATGTGGGAAAACGGCAAAGGTGAAATTGGTAGCACGTAAGCCGATGCTGCCGTCTATGCAGGAAATCGCTCAAAATCCCCGCGCACGTAGCGCTAAATTGAGAGTGTGTGAAAAATTATCGGAAGGTTAAGGGGGAGCGGCTCAAGAATGAGAGAGTATTCCGAGCGCGATGCAGCAGTTGCCCGCGCTGTTTCAGATAGAAATAGAACTATAAATAGAAGAAGACGGGAGCGTCAGCGCGCATTGCGCCGCCGCAAACGCATTCATATGCTGGCAATAGGTGTGATTGTCGTGATGGGTGTATTTATTGCGGTCACTACCGTGTCGTATTCTGTCCAAATGACTGAACTGAAAGGTCAAGTTGAACAGAAACAGGCGGAGCTTGCGCAATTAAACAGTGAGTATGTTTCGCTCAACGCGAAAAAGGAAAATTCAGTCGATCTGGATCAAGTGGAGAACTATGCCAAGAATGTGCTTGGGCTGGTCAAAATGGATCGCAGTCAGGAGGAATATCTCGAACTCCAAAAAACCGATCAGGTTGAGGTAAATGAAGCTTCCAGTGGGGTGGACAAACTGGTCTCCAGTTTTGTAAAGAGCTTCAATGCCATTTTATCATTTTTGCGATGATGCAACCATATACATATTGAAAGCAGTGGGAGTGAGAAGTGTGAGCAACCTTCTGACTCCTGTTTTTTGTTATAATGACGATGAAATGACGCTACAGTTGTGATATAATAACATGTATTCCGCGTTGATATAGATATAAGGCGGAAAGGAACGATAGGAGAACAGGCATATGGCACAGAAACACTCCAGCAAACCGAATAAATCCATGCGGCAGCGGATTTCTTTTTTGATTCTGGTGTTTGCCGTGCTGGGTTTCGTCGTAGTTGCGGCGAAGTTGTTTTACATGCAGATTATCAACACCAATTTTTATCAGAGCAAGGCTGCGGAAAACCAGACAAAGGATCTGATTATTACACCGACGCGCGGCACGATTTATGACCGCAATATGACGGAACTTGCTGTGAGCGCGACCACACAGGAAATCAGTGTCGATCCATCTATTATCCGTGATAAGGGTGAGTCTTCGGTTGAGAAGAAACAGGACGCAGATGGAAATACTGTTGATCCGACTGAGGAAGACATTGAAGAGGCAATCCTGAGCTATCAGCAAAAAATTGCCACCGTGCTTGCGGAAAAACTCGAACTCGATTATGATGAAACGCTGGAAAAAATTCAGCGGGATGTGTCTTATGTGCGCATTGCGCGGCGCGTGGATGCGGATATCGCCGATGAGCTGATGCAGCAATTGGAGGAAGAAAATCTTTCCGGTGTGTATACGACGGCGGATTCCAAACGGTACTACCGTTACGGCACATTTGCTTCGCAGGTGATCGGGTTTACCAACGATGACGGCGAGGGCTTATATGGCATAGAACTGCAATATAATGATGTACTGAAAGGCGTTGCAGGGCGTGTGGTCAAAGCCACCAATGCGCTCGGCTCGGATATGCCGTATGACTATGAAAAATATGTGCCGGAGCAGGATGGCGACGGCGTCGTCTTGTCATTGGATGAGGGCGTGCAGCACTATCTCGAAAAGCATCTGGAGGAAGCGCTGAACGACTATCAGGCGGAAAAAGGTGTGTGTGGAATTGTCATGGATATCAAGACAGGTGAAATCCTTGCCATGTCTACCAAGCCGGACTTTGATCTGAATGACCCGCGTACCATTCCCGAGGAATATACTTCCCTGCTCGCCGAATTGGATAACCTCAGTGGTGAGGAATACAGCAGCAAATACAGTGAAATTTTGTTGCGGTTGTGGCGCAACAAGGCAATCAACGATACCTATGAACCAGGTTCCACATTTAAGATCTTTACAGTTTCATCTGCGCTGGAAGCGGATGTCGTCGAAGACAGCGACACTTTTTCCTGTGGAGGTTCAAAGGTCGTGAGCGATCGCACGATCCGATGCTGGAAGACGGGCGGGCACGGTACACAGACACTGGGGCAGACGCTGGAAAATTCGTGCAACGTTGCGATGATGGATATTGGCGCGCTTTTGGGTTCAGATGTGTTCCGTAAATTCTTTGAGGCTTATGGTCTGATGGAAAAGACGGGCATCGACCTGCCGGGCGAAGCCACGGGTATTTTCTTCGATGATCCGATGGGCGAGGTCGATCTGGCAACAGCATCCTTCGGTCAGAACTTCCAGGTCACACCGCTTCAGGAACTGTGTATGGTTGCAGCCGTGTGCAATGATGGAAATCTCGTCACACCGCATGTGGTGAAAGAGATTGTCGATACCGATGGAAATGTCAAGCAGACAATCCAGACGGAAGTCAAGCGTCAGGTTATTTCGGAGGAGACCAGCAGCCTGATGCGCACATATTTGGAAAACGTTGTTTCGGAGGGCACCGGTCAGAATGCGTATGTCGCAGGCTATCGAGTCGGCGGCAAAACGGCAACCTCGCAGAAACAGCCAAAAAGTGATGATAGCCTGCGTATTGCATCGTTTATCGGCGTGGCGCCGATGGATGACCCGCAGTATGCGGTACTCGTCATGATCGATGAACCGCAGACCTCGGTCAAAGGTGGCGGCGCGCTCGCTGCGCCGACCGTCGGACGCATTTTTGAAGATATCCTGCCCTATCTGGGTGTGGAAGCGGTTTATTCTGAAGAGGAAACGGACCGTCAGGAAATCACCATCCCATCGTTGGTTGGCAAAACAGTTGAGGAAGCAAAAGCCGCATTGGATGAGCTTGGATTGTCGTACCGCATCAGCGGGGATGGCGATGAAGTCACCGATCAGCTCCCGGCAGTAGGAATTTCAATTCAGCCCAATAATCAGGTGGTTTTGTACTGCGGCGATAGCAAGCCGGTAGATAAAGTGGAAGTTCCGGATGTCAGCGGCATGAGCATTGAGGCGGCGCGCCAACAGCTCGCAGCCGTTGGATTATATATGAAACAGAATGGCGTTGCGGACTGGCGTGCAAGCGGTGCATCTGTTGCGATGCAGCAGAGTCCGGCGGCAGGAAGCCAGGCTTCCCCTGGTTCAGTTGTGACTGTGGCATTCGGCAATGCAGTTACCAGTCAGGAATAAAAGGAGGGCGTATAAAATGAAATTGGGAAAAATCCTCTGCGGTGTAGATATTGCGGAGCAAGCTGCAGATGATGTATGTGAAATCGGAGAACTGAAATATGACTCCCGTCAGGTAAAGCCGGGTGATGTATTTGTTGCCATCACCGGATTTGAGACCGACGGACATAACTATATTGGCAAGGCCATTGAATTGGGCGCCGCCGTCATTGTGTGTGAGTATATCCCGGAGGGCGGCATTTCTGTACCATATGTGCGTGTATCGTCATCGCGCCGTGCACTGGCACAGATGGCAGCAAATTATTTTGACCATCCGGCGGACAGTATGACCATGATCGGTATCACTGGCACCAATGGCAAAACAACAACAACGTATCTGCTCAAAAACATTCTTGAGGCACAGGGATATAAAGTGGGGTTGATTGGCACCAATCAAAATATGATCGGTGACGAGGTTCTGGAGACGGAACGCACGACGCCGGAGTCGTTTGAATTACAGCGTTTGTTTGCACAGATGCGGGATGCGGGCTGTTCACATGTGCTGATGGAAGTTTCCTCCCATTCGCTGGTACTTGACCGTGTATATGGCATCACATTTGCCGTCGGTGCATTTACCAACCTGACACAGGATCATCTGGATTTTCACAAGACGATGGAGGCCTATCGCAATGCAAAAGCGTTGTTGTTCCACCAGAGCAAAATTGGTGTGATGAACCGCGATGATGCACATGGACGTATCATTCTGGCGGAGCAGGCATGTCCATTCCTCACGTACGGCGAGGAAGACGGTTGTGATCTGCGCGCACAGGATATCGAATTGCATGCAGACAGCATCCGGTTTACTTGTATGACGCAAGACGAATGTACGCCGGTTTCGCTGGGGATTCCGGGTCAGTTTACGGTTTACAATGCGCTTTGCGCACTGTCCTGCGCAAAGGCGTTGGGCATCTCGGTGGCGGCAGCAGCGGCAGCGCTGCGCACGGCGCACGGCGTCAAGGGACGTGTTGAAGTCGTGCCGACAAATACCGATTATACAGTCCTCATCGATTATGCGCACTCACCGGATGGTGTGGAAAATGTCCTGAAGGCGGCGAGGGGATTCACAAAGGGTCGGTTGATTGGCCTGTTCGGCTGTGGGGGCGACCGCGACAGCACCAAACGACCGAAAATGGGCGCCATTGCAGCGAATTTGTCCGATTTATGTATTGTCACATCCGATAATCCGCGCACAGAAAAGCCGGAGGCAATCATTGACGATATCCTTCAGGGTATGAAGGACACTGCCACACCATATGAGGTCATCGTCAACCGTCCAGAGGCAATCTGGCATGCGTTGGACATTGCACAGCCGGGAGATACCATTGTACTGATGGGCAAGGGGCATGAGACGTATCAGGAAATCAATCATGTCAAGCATCATCTGGATGAACGTGAAGTGATTGCAGAATATTTTAAAACAAAAAAGTAATACTCCGGTGGGGGTAGGAGAACGATAAGAGGAGAAACGAAATGATGAAAACACTTACGACTGCGCAGGCTGCCGCATTCGTGGGCGGTGTGGTTGTCGGAGACGGCGAAGCGCGTTTTACAGGAGTATCTACCGATTCGCGATCGATTCCAGAGGGGAGTTTGTTTATCCCGCTGCGCGGTGAACGCTTCGATGGGCATGATTTCCTGCAAAAAGCGGTCGAAGAACAAGCTGCGGCAGTGATGTCTGAGCGCGATGTTGACCTTCCGGTTCCAGTGATTCGCGTGGACAATACGCGCCGTGCATTGCTGATGTTAGCCGGCGGATACCGCAATCTGTTTGACATTCCGATTGTGGGCGTCACGGGTTCCGTTGGCAAGACGACAACCAAGGAAATGACAGCCGCAGTCCTTGCACAAAAGTTCAATACGATGTATACACAGGGAAATTTGAACAACGAAATTGGCATGCCATTGACATTGTTCCGCCTGGAAGAAGACACCCAGGCGGCAGTTGTGGAAATGGGCATGTCCAATTTCAAGGAAATTTCCCGCATGACCGCACAGGTCAGACCGGATGTCGCAATGATTACCAATATAGGCACAGCGCATATTGAATTTCTTGGTTCGCGCGAAGGCATTCGTGACGCAAAGCTGGAAATTTTAGAAGGTCTGCGTCCGGGCGGCACGGCGGTACTCAACGGTGATGAGCCGTTGCTCTGGTGCAAAAAAAACTGGTTGGGTGTCAAACAGCTGTATTTCGGCATCGATAATCCGGAATGCGATGTGCGTGCAGAGCATATTGTGCTGCATGATGATTGTGTGGAGCTGACCATTGTACATCCTGCCGGACGCTTTGACGCGACGCTGAATACAGCAGGCTATCATAACGTATACAATGCGTTGGCGGCGACAGCGGCGGGGCTGTGCCTTGGACTGTCGCATGAGCAAATTGCGGCGGGTTTGGCTTCTTTCCACGACCTGCATCAGACGATCACGTATGAAGATGGATTTGCTATCATTGACGCGTGTTATAATGCCAGTCCGGATGCTGTTGAAGCGTCGCTGGATGTGCTCAGGAGTCTGAGCGTCAACGGCAGACGGTTTGCTGTGCTCGGCGGTATGCGTGAATTGGGGCGGTTTTCACAAGTTGAGCATCGGCGCTGCGGCAAAAAAGCGGCGGCATGTGCGGATTATCTCTATTGCTATGGCGACGGTGCAGAGGATTACTGTGCGGGCGCTGTAGAAGGAGGCATGCCCCACGAAAACATGCATATCCTGTACTCACATGAAGGTCTGGCCTGTGCGCTGAAACGTGTGGCAAAGCCGGGTGATGCGCTGTTATTCAAGGGCAGCCGCTATTGGAAGATGGAAAAAGCGCTGGAACTGTTCCGAGAAAAATAAAAAAGAAAGACGGGGATTTTGTATATGATATTCATGATTGCGGTGTCGGTCATTGCGTCGTTTCTGATTACAGCGGCAATTGGACCATTTCTCATTGGATACTTACGGAAAATGAATTTTGGACAGAAAATTTTGTCCTATGTGCCGGAACATGCGGGGAAACAGAATACACCGACGATGGGCGGCTTTATGTTCATCATCAGCATTACCATTGTGACAGTTGCCGTCAATTTGATGCTGGGCAGTGTGAGTGTGCAGTCGTTTACGGTGCTTGCGCTGTCGCTGTGCTACGGTGTCATTGGCTTCATTGATGACCGCACAAAGATCCGAAAGGCGGAGAATGAAGGACTGACTTCCGGACAGAAGTTTGCACTTCAGCTCGTGCTGGCATTGGTCTTTTTGACTGTGCTGCACATGGGTGGTTACTTGATGCCCAGCTTGTATCTTCCGTTTATCGGTATTTCGCTGAATATCCCATGGCTGATTTACGTCGTCATTGCGGCGTTTATCATGGTCGGCTGCAACAATGCAGTCAATCTGACCGACGGTCTGGATGGTCTTGCAGCCGGTGTTACGCTTCCAGTGGCTGTGTATTTCATCGTAATTGGCGCCATTTCCAGTAATGTGCCGGTTGTTGTGTTTGCGTCCGCATTGACGGGCGGTTTGGCAGGTTTTTTGATTTTCAATTTCAATCCGGCAAAGGTGTTCATGGGAGATACCGGTTCATTGTTCCTTGGCGGTGCGGTTGCCGGTCTTGCCTTTGCGTGTGATCAACCGCTCATTCTCGCGCTGGTGGGTCTGATTTACGTCATTGAGACGCTGTCCGACATCATCCAGGTCGGATATTACAAGATGACCAAAAAACCGGTGCTGGATGAAAATGGAAATCCTGTGCGCGACGCCAAGGGCAATATCAAGATGGAAGGCAAACGTGTTTTCCGCAAGGCGCCGCTGCATCACCATTTCCAACTGTGCGGTTGGAGTGAAAAGAAAATTGTGCTGGTTTTTGCCGGAATTACTGCCTTGATGTGCATTGTGTCATATTTCGGCGTTGCACCGCGCTATCTGTAAACCATCAATGAATTGGAAAAACCATTTGCTGTGACGGGAAACGGAGGTGGTCTCTCTGTCTACAGCATCCAATACAAAGCGACGAGGATTTTTATGGCGCCGCAAATCCCCGCAGAGGGCACAGGCGCGGCCGGATGACCGCAGAAAGCGGCGTGTTCGGCGTTCGCGTGCGCAGATAAGACCCGTGATGCAGCCGCGCAATGCCTTTCAGGCAGAGCTGCTCAGGCAGTCAAAGAAAAAAATTGATGCACCGCTGCTGCTGATTACAGTGATGCTGCTGGTTGTCGGTCTGATTGCATTGTTGTCCGCCAGCTATCCAAAGGGGTACTATAACGAAGATACCGGTCCATTTTATTATTTTATCCGCCAGCTCGGTATGGCGGTGGTGGGACTTGTACTGATGTGGGGGGTCTCCTGCGTCAACTATACCATGTACAAAAAATGGGCATTCCTTTTGTATTTTATCTCTTTGGTCATGCTGATACTCGTTCTCACACCGCTCGGCACTTCGCTGAACAATGCTCAGCGTTGGCTGTTTGGATTTCAGCCGTCTGAGATTGCAAAATTGGCCATTATCTTATTGTTTTCGATGATGGCCAGCACAAGACCGGAGAGTGTCCGCAAGGTAAAAGACCTGCTGATTTATGTCGCACTGATCGGTGTGTACATTCTGTTGTTGACAAGGCAGCCGCATATGTCCGCGGCAATGATTCTGATTGTCGTCGGTTTTGCCATCTTGTTTGTCGCGGGTATGCATATTTGGTTTCTCATCCCAATCGGCGTCGGCGGACTTGGCATCGCAGTTGTCGCGTATTTCACACTCAACCATGTACAGGAGCGCATCAATATTTTTCTCAATCCATTTTTGGATGCAAAGGATACCGGGTATCAGGCGGTACAGTCGCTCATTGCCATTGGTTCAGGCGGCGCGTTTGGATTGGGTCTGGGACAAAGCAGACAAAAATTTTTGTATCTGCCGGAGCCGATGAATGATTTTATTTTTTCGGTCATCTGTGAGGAATTGGGCTTTGTCGGCGCATCGATGATTTTGGTGCTGTTTGCTTACTTTGTTTACCGCAGTTTCTCCATTGCCCGCCGCGCGGCGGATCGCTTTGGCTGTCTGCTGGCAACAGGCATTACCATGCAGTTTGCATTTCAGATTCTTCTGAATCTGGCTGTTGTCTCCGGGCTGTTTCCGGTCACAGGTGCATCGTTGCCATTGTTCAGTTATGGCGGCACGGCGCTTGTCATGCAGTTGGTGGAAATTGGAATTCTGCTCAATATTTCCCGAAATATTCCGCCGTCGAAAAAGGAATGACGGCAGTTGCATTTGACGAAAAGGGGATCATCCGATATGAAAGTACTCATTACAGGAGGCGGTACCGGCGGTCATGTGAATCCCGGTCTCGCGATTGCAAAATATGTCCAGTCGCGCCGTGCAAATGCAGAAGTGCGTTTTGCGGGTACTTCGACAGGAATTGAGTCGAAACTTGTCCCGCGCGAGGGCTATCAGTTATACACCGTAGATGTGCGCGGACTCAAACGCTCGTTCTCTCCATCCGCAATTGCATATAATATTGCGACATTGCAACAGTCCGTGACTGCGACTTCAAAGGCAAAGAAAATCTTAAAGGAATACCGCCCGGATGTCGTTGTAGGCTGTGGCGGATATGCGAGTTTTCCAATGGTTCGCGCTGCACAGCAGATGCACATTCCAACGGTGTTGCTTGAGGTCAACGCCTTTCCGGGCGTTGTGACCAAGGCATGTGCGAAAAAAGCGGATCGTGTGCTGATTTGCTTTGAACACACGAGAAAACTGTTGGAAAACCGTCCCAATATCCATCTGACCGGTGCGCCGGTGCGCGGGGAGATTATTTTTGTCCGCCGTGAGGAAGCGCGCCGCAAACTGGGTCTTGCAGATGGTGAAAAACTGCTTGTCTCGTTCTGGGGCAGCATGGGTGCATTGTATATGAACCGTCATATGGCAGGCTTTATCAAGCTGGAAAGTGAACACGATGCTTTCCGCCATATCCATGCAACGGGTACAGCGGCGTACAAGTGGCTGCCGGACAGCGTGCGTGAGTTAGGGGTCGATCTGGACAAGCATCCCAATATTGAACTGAGAGAATATATTTACGACATGGCGGATGTCATGGCCGCAGCGGATCTTGTCATCTGCCGTGCCGGGGCGGCGACATTGGGTGAGTTGTGCGTACTGGGTAAGCCGTCGATTATTGTCCCATCTCCGTATGTTGCAGAAAATCATCAGGAGAAAAATGCACGTGCATTGGAAAAAGATGGCGCATGTAAAGTCATCACCGAGCCGACATGTACACCGGAAAAGCTGTATACAGCAGTCACGGAACTGCTGGCAGACGATGAAAAGCTTGCGGAAATGGGACGATGCGCCAAAAAGATGGCGATTGTCGATGCCAGCGAGAAGATTTATCAGCATATTTTGGAGGCTGCCCGCAGATAACAGGCAGTTGGATAGGAGGGGAATATGACACGACAACCGAATCCCCAAAGAAATACAAAACGGCGTGCGCCGTCCAGAAGAAGAAAGCAGGAGAATAGGACCAGGCAGTCTGTCCGACCGACATCCGTTTCACGCAATTCGGAGCGGGCGCGGCAACAGCGGGCGCGGCGGCGCAGAAAAAATCAGGTTATATTCCGGATGATATGCGGGCTTCTGATTTGTGCAGCCATTGTGCTCGCGCCGACGGTGTTTTTCCGTGTGTCACATATCACGGTCACAGGCGATACCCGTTACACCGAACAGGAATTGATTGACATCAGCGGTGTACAGGAAGGCGACAATATGTTCTTCCTCGATTTCGACCATATTGCACAGACCTTACAGAAAGAATATCCGTATCTGGATACGGTAAAGCTGCACCGCAAGTTGCCGAGTACACTACAGATTGAAGTTACGGATTGCATTGCGGCGTTGTCAGTACAAGTGGACAACGGATATCTGTTGATGGATATGGATGGAAAAGTTCTGGAAAAGACTGACGAGATAGCTGACAACACTGCCGAGGTCATCGGCGCACAAGCCGGTGACCTTGAGGTCGGAAATGTAGTGGGGGATGAACAGGAAAAACTGCAAACCGTATTGGACCTGATGAACCTGATGACGCAATATGGGATGAATGACAAAGTAGACCGTGTTGATATCGGCAAGGCCTATGATGTACGCATGCGATTTGACGATCGGTATACAATTTTGTTGGGCAACTTGAGCGAATTGGAACATAAGATTCAATTTTTGCAGGCAATCCTGAAAGAAACGTCACTTCCGGAGACAGGAATCATTGATCTGACCGATGACAAGGAAGCGCACTATCGTCCGGATGACACCACAAACTCGGTTGAAAACCAGGACAATGTCGAGGAAAATACAACGGATCCAGCGGAAATTGATCCAGCTCAAACCGATCCGGCGCAAACCGATCCATCTGAAATCGATCCGGCAGAAAGCGGTACGGATGGATCTGCTGACCAGGTATCTGGCGATGCAGACCAGTCCTCCGACCAGGAAGAGGAGACCGATGTCGGCGCACAGGACGGGGATAACAGCGGAGAGAATGCTGATGCATAGACCGCAGGGCTGATATTTCATGGAAATATTTTCCTTGCATGGACTTACATATCATCTATTTTACTGATTGCCATGCCTCGGCGCACAGCAAATTCCGCAAAATCCAGAAGTTTTTTTGAGCGAATGTGCCATCTTATCTTGCAAAAGTGGCGGGAAAGAGGTAGAATGAAGAAAATAGGATTATGGGCTTCTACTCGGTGGTGCGACGCTCATTTGAATTGGAAAATGAAAATTACTTCATATAACACAACGGAGGAGATCAAACATGGGTTTCGAGTTTGAAATGGATTATGAGACCATTGTCAACATTAAAGTTATCGGTGTTGGCGGCGGCGGAAACAACGCAGTAAACCGCATGGTTACCAGCGGCTTGCAGGGTGTTGAGTTTATCGCGATAAATACGGACAAGCAGGCGCTCAATCGTTCCGAGGCTTCCGTCAAGATTCAGATCGGCGCCAAATTGACCAAGGGTCAGGGCGCGGGTTCCAGACCGGAGACCGGTCGTAAGGCTGCCGAGGAGAGCCGTGAGGATATTGCCAAGGCGCTCGAAGGCGCACATATGGTATTTATTACAGCCGGTATGGGCGGCGGCACAGGTACAGGCGGTGCGCCGATTGTTGCACAGGTTGCACGTGAAATGGGTATTTTGACCGTCGGCGTTGTCACCAGACCGTTCGGCTTCGAAGGTAAAAAGCGCATGGAGCAGGCCAATCAGGGCATTGAAAACCTCAAGGAAAATGTTGACTCCCTGATTGTCATCCCGAACGAACGCCTGAAGTACGTCTCCGAGCAGAAGATCAGTTTTAAGAATGCATTTGAAATTGCTGACAACGTGCTGCGTCAGGCAGTTGCTTCGATCTCCGAACTGATTACCGTTCCGGGTCTGATCAATCTGGACTTTGCGGATGTCACTTCTGTTATGAAGGGTGCAGGCTACGCGCATATGGGCGTGGGCGCTGCTGCCGGCAAGGACAAGGCGGAGGAAGCGGCAAAGAAGGCAATCCAGTCCCCGTTGCTCGAGACTTCCATCAACGGTGCACATGGTGTCATCCTGTCCATCATTGGATCCTCTGATATCGGTCTGGATGAAATCGAGCGTGCGGCGAGCATGGTTCAGGCTGCGGCACATCCGGATTCACACATCATCTTTGGTGCGTCCATCGACGACGATATCGACGACGATATCCGTGTTGTTGTCATTGCGACCGGCTTCGACGTGCCTCCGGCTGCCAATCAGGACGCGGCGTCTTCCATTTTCTCCAATGCAAAGATGGCGGCTTCTACATTCTCTGCACCCGCACAGACATTTACTGCCCCGGCACAAAACTTCACTGCTCCGGCACAGCCCTTCACTGCCCCGGCACAGACATTCACTGCACCGGCGGCGCCAACTCCGCAGCCGTCCCAGGCTGAGGCGAGTGTCGCTGATGGAAATCCGGTGGAAGCGGATGATCCGTTTGCCGATATCATGAAGATTTTCAGCAGCAAGTAATTTTGCCGTGCGGTTCGAGCCTTTTCGAATCGATACAGCAAAATAAAGGCAAATGGCCCTTCTTCTTCGGAGGAAGGGCTTTTCATCGGGAAGAAATTATGTAATTGGGAGGTGTATGCGATGATTGAATACTTCAAGGCAGACGCGGGGGTGGTGGTCGCGTTGGAACGTGCAGAACCTGGCTGCTGGATCAATCTGGTCAATCCGACGCGGAAGGAAATTGACAGCGTGATCGTATCACAGCACGTGGATGCGGGATTTATCAATGCTGCCCTTGACCCGGAAGAGACCTCTCGAGTCGAGTTGGAGGACGATCAGGCGTTGCTCATTGTCGATATCCCCGTTGAAGAGGAGAGCGACAGCATTACGCGTGATGTGCAAATGTATGCCACGCTTCCAATGGGTGTTGTCGTGACAGACAATGTCGTGATTACCGTCTGTCTGGAAGATACCAGCGTTACACGTGATATTGCATCAGGCAAGGTGCGCGGTATCTACACCACCATGCGCACGCGGTTTGTGTTCCAATTGCTGCTGCGCGTGGCAGGACGTTTCCTGAATTACCTGCATCGCATCGAGCGCAGTTTCACGGATATCGAGCGCCGTTTGTATGACAGCCTGCGCAACGAAGAACTGATGATGTTGCTCGGCTTGCAGAAATCCCTTGTCTATTTTTCGGCATCTCTCAAAGGCAATGAGGTCACAATGGAAAAGGTATTGCGTGGACGAATCCTCAAACTGTATGAGGATGACCGCGACCTGTTGGAGGATGCATTGATTGAGATCCGTCAGGCGATCGAGATGGCGGGTATTTATTCCTCCATTCTGGCAGGCACGATGGAAACGTATTCTTCCGTTGTTTCCAACAACATGAATGACATCATGAAAGCCTTGACTGTCATCACCTTGATTATGACCATCCCCAATATGGTGTTTGGATTTTACGGGATGAATGTGTCACACCTGCCGGGTGCAATCAGCTTTATTCCAGTGATTATCGCGGTGATTGGCTGTATTGTCGCATGGCTGTTTCTCAAAAAACACAAGTTGTATTGAAAATATAATATAATTTGATAACAGGAGAGGATATTTCATATGACAACAAAAACAATCACTTCGGTGGTATCATTGGCCGGTCTGCTCAAAAGTATTTTTATCTCCGGTCGTTTTAAAAAGGATCTCCCGATGCAATTGGTTGACCCGAAGGGAAATAAGATCTGTGAAATCCATGAGGAGGATCCGGAGCGCTGGATCCGCACCAATTATAAGGACAGCATTGCCTGTACGCGCAAGCTGTGCACCCGTTCGCAGTGGGATAAGATGGATATTGTACAACAGGTGCGCTTGTGCGACTGTTGGGAAGCGTTGGCAGTGATGGAGTATCTGGATGTGGGATACGATGACGGCAACCGCTTTGAAATTGACGAATATGAATGTTGAGTTGAAGATGTGATCGTATGATTGTTCGATGAGATATGAAGATGTGTAAGGGGAAAGGAGTTACTCATGGCTGAGACAAGACAGGAAAATAAGATGGGCGTCATGCCGGTAAATAAGCTGTTGATTTCAATGGCGCTGCCGATGATTGTTTCTATGCTTGTACAGGCATTATATAATATTGTAGACAGTATTTTTGTATCGCGTATCTGTGAGGATGCGTTGACTGCGGTTTCTCTGGCGTTTCCGGTGCAGAACCTGATGATTGCCATTTCGTCAGGCACGGGCGTGGGTGTCAATGCATTGCTTTCCCGCTCACTCGGTGCAAAAAATCAGGAAGGGGCGGATAATGCGGCAAAAAATGGCGTTTTTCTGGCAATTTGCAGCTATCTCGTCTTTCTGGTTCTGGGACTGACAGCGTGCGACCTGTTTTTCCGCACGCAGACCGACAGCGAAACGATTATTGCATATGGCAATACCTATCTGAGCATTTGCATGACCTGTTCGTTTGGTATGTTCATTCAGATGATGTTTGAACGTCTGCTTCAAGCGACTGGACGCACGATTTACACCATGTTTACACAGGGTACCGGTGCGATTATCAACATCATTCTCGATCCGATCCTGATTTTCGGCATGTTCGGTTTTCCGGAGATGGGCATGGCAGGCGCAGCTGTTGCAACTGTCATCGGACAGATTGTTGCGGGATTGATGGCAATCTGTTTTAATTTTAAGTTCAACACCGATATCAGCTTGAAGGTGAAAGACTTCCGGCCAAGTGGACGTATCATTGCACAGATTTATTCGGTCGGTGTCCCGTCTATCCTGATGATGTCCATTTCGTCGATCATGGTGTACGGCATGAACCGCATCCTGATCGCATTTACTTCGACGGCAACGGCAGTATTTGGCGTGTATTTCAAACTTCAGTCATTTATTTTCATGCCGATTTTTGGTATGAATAATGGTATGGTTCCGATTGTTGCATATAATTATGGTGCATGCAAACCAGATCGCATTAAGAAAACCATTGCTCTTGCAATGCTCTATGCGGAATGCATGATGCTCATCGGTTTGATCCTATTTCAGCTTAAACCAGATTTAATGCTCAGCTTTTTCAATGCATCGCCGGAGATGCTTGTTATTGGCGAACCGGCATTGCGCACGATTTCGTGGAGCTTCCTGGTTGCCGGTATTTGCATTATCAGCTCATCTACATTCCAGGCACTGGGCAATGGCATGTACAGTTTGGCGATTTCATTTGGTCGCCAGTTGATTGTTTTGCTCCCGGCGGCATATCTGCTGTCCCTCACCGGCAGCATTGATGCGGTCTGGTGGGCGTTCCCGATTGCGGAAATTGCTTCGCTGGCATTGTCAATGATCTTTATGTACAGGATTAACAAGAGAATTTTTATCCCTCTGCGTGAAATGCAGCAGGAATCGGAGTAAATATCGGGGCGGAGTTGTACAAAATGTGCGACTCCGCTTTTTGCATCTGATTTGACGGGGCATATATCATTTGTTATAATTTGAGGCAGAGAAAAACGAAAGGGGACAACGGTATGCTGGGGCTGGAACAACGCTTGCACGGATATGAACCATTGTTTGGAAGCTGGCATGTGCGCGGCGAGATCGGCAGCGGCAATTTCGGGCGTGTCTACCGTGTGGAAATGCGCGATGTGTTCGGAGTGGTACATGCGGCAGCGCTCAAAGTGGTGGAAATACTGCCGGACCGGACGCTGGCAGGTACGCCGCAACATGTGCGGGCACTTGCAAAAAAAGCATATGACAGTGAGATCGGCACGATGAATACCCTGCGCAGTGCGGACAATGTCGTACATATGGACGATCATGCAGTGAAGGAACTGTACGAAGACGGGCGCCTGGTCGGTTGTGATTTGCTCATCCGCATGGAATTGTTGGAGAGTCTCGGTGAGCTGCTGGGACGGGGAGAGAAAAAACTGCATGAGGCGGAAGAAATTCGCCGCCTTGGCATGCACCTGAGCCGGGGGTTGATTTGCTGTCACAGGGTCAACATTTTGCATCGCGACATCAATCCAAATAATATTTTCCGCAGCCCATTTGACAGTTACAAGTTGGGTGATTTTGGCATTGCCAAACAGTTGGCGGGTACCGTGCATGCGGGCACGGCAATTGGCACGAAAAAATATGCCGCGCCGGAAGTGGTCGCTGGGGAAGACTATGATGCACGGGCGGATATTTATTCGCTCGGCATTGTACTGTATCAACTTTCAAACGGCGGATATTTGCCATTTTTTTATAAAGAAATGTCTCCCGACGATTGGGATGCAGCGGTTGCGCGCAGGTTGAATGGGGAGGAATTCCCGTTGCCGTCACAGGTGGATGCCGCTTTTAGCCGCGTCATTTTAAAGGCATGCGCCTTTCGTCCCTCTGATCGGTTTACATCGGCGCAGGAGCTGTATGACGCACTGGATGAACTGAGATGGCCAGCGTCCACACAGGAGAACAAATCACAGCCTGTATTGGATTTTTGGCAAAAACCCCAGGAAAATCGGTTTGATCTGTTGGGTATGTTTGGTCTGTCTGTCATACCGTCACCGGAAATGTATTATATGGCGCAGCAACTTGCCGGTTATCCGGCGATGCGTCAAAGATCCCAGTCGAGTGGCGTGTTGACACCGCGTTTGGCAGCCCATTTGCCTGCATGGCGCATCCGTATGCCATGGTTTCCGTTTAACCATCTGTCTATACGCGGATATTCCTCCATCGGTGACCGGGCATTTCGCGGACGAAAGGATATTATTTCAGTTTCGTGCAGCAAGAGCATCAAAAGCATTGGTGTAGAGGCGTTTCTGCGGTGCAGCAATCTGAAAGAAGTGGATTGTGCACAGGGATTGACAAGGGTTGCTGACGGTGCGTTTGCCAATTGCACGTGTCTGACGCGGTGTCATCTGCCGGATAGCGTGCAGCAACTGGGTGAGCGCGTCTTTGCCGGCTGCATGGTGCTCAGTTCCCTGCGTATACCGGAACGTGTGCAGATCGTGAGTGATCGGCTGTGCGACGGCTGTGTCGGTCTGCATCAGGTTACACTGCCTTCAGGGCTGCGCATGGTGGGACAGGCTTCATTCCGTGGAAGCGGATTGCGGAAAATTATTTTACCGGACAGTTGTATCCGTCTGGGAGACGCTGCATTTGCAGATTGTCGCGATCTTGCTTCCGTACAGGTGTCATTGCGTCTGGCAGTGATCCCACAGGAATGTTTTTGCCGCTGTGTATCACTGCGGCAGTTTGACCTGCCGTTCCGCTTGATAGAAATTCGTGAGCGCGCTTTTTGGGGTTGTACATCGCTGGAACAGATTGTTATACCGGAAGGTGTGCGCCGGATTGGCAGACAAGCCTTTGCTCAATGCGACAACTTGACGGTTATCCGTGTGCCGGATTCCGTACAGCATATTGAAGAGGAAGCCTTTGGTACAGGCGGAGGCGGATTGCTGCGCGGACGATCCAGTAAGGTGACCGTCGTCACACGCAGCGGCAATTATACATGGCAGTATTGTAAAGAATGTGGAATTCGGGTGCGTGAGCCATGAGAGACGAAATCCGTGCGAGACTATTTGCCATGTCAGAGGAAAAATACCGGAAATTTTCCTGTGCGCTCATTCCAAATTGCAGAACGATACTCGGCGTGCGCCTGCCGCATCTGCGCGCTTTGGCAAAGGAACTCGCTGTGGATCCGGACGCATATTTTGCTGAGCCGTGCGGGGATCTGTTTGAAGAGGTCATGTTGCGCGGCATGGTGATCGGCTGTATGAAATGCCCGACGGAACAGCGCATACAGCACATACGCGATTTTATCCCACTCATTGACAATTGGTCGGTGTGCGACAGTTTTTGTGCCGGATTGAAAGAAGCAAAGAAAAAACCCGACATGTATTGGACATGTATTTTGCCGTATTTACACAGTGAGCAAGCATTTGAGGTGCGGTTTGGTGTGGTGATGCTGCTCGATCATTTTGCCTGGGGTGAATGGCTGCCGCGTGTGCTGGAACAGATGCAGCAAATTGACCATCCCGATTATTATGTCAGAATGGCAGTTGGTTGGGCGGTGTCCGTGTGTTATATCCGAAATCCTGCATACACATGGGACTGGATGCAGCGCGGCATGCTGGACCCGGAAACGGAGCGCATGACCATACAGAAAATTCTGGATTCACGCCGCGTGACACGCGCGGATCGCGAGCGCATTTATACACTGCGTGAGCAGCGCAAAAAGCAAAAATCCTGAATCGTTTTCAGACTCAGGATTTTTTTACGCGTTTTTGGGAGAATATATCCTGTTGCAAAACAGCTCATAGATTTCCGGGAGTTTCTTTTTGAGTGAGACGGGGCGTCCGTTGTGCCCGATAAAACAGTGACCGGTTGTACCTGTCCCGCATAGATGACCGGTTTCTACATCATAAAATGCATAGTCAACCGTCATGCGCACGGGAGAGACGGCGGTGACGCGAACATCGATCCGGCAGGTCTGCCCAAAACGCATCATTTCTTTATACGCACAGGTGACAGAAAGCACCGGAATGGAAATGCCATCGCGTTCCATTTGATCATAGCCATAGCCGAATTGTTCCATCATCGCAATACGCGCTTCTTCCATCCAACGGATATAATTGGAATGATGTACGATGCGCATACCGTCGGTTTCATAATATTGGATGCGGTGTTGATAGGAAAATATTTTGTGCATGAAAATCCCTTCTTGTGTTTTAAACTTTGTTTAGCATACACTTTTTTTCAAAAAAAGAACAGGGGAAATACAAAAATTTTTTTATTCGACCTGTTTTTTCAGATACATGTGAGAAAATATGTATGACTTTTCGAGTAATTTAAGAAAATACTTTGTTTATAATTTACAAATGCGCGGAAACATATTATAATAATAGCAAACGATGTGAATGAACCTTCCGCATTCTGGCGACAGTATAAGCTGAGGGTTTCGTTGGAATGCAGGCAATTGATAATAAGGAGAGAATGTCACATGGAGAAGAAAAAGAGCACAAGAAAACGCTCTGCGCAGAAAGTGGAACAGTCAACTGCACAGTCCCCATTCATCACGGAATTTGACCAGTATCTGTTCGGGCAGGGCGTTCATTATGAAATTTATAAAAAAATGGGCGCACATGTCGCTGAAAAAAACGGTGAACAGGGTGTGTATTTTGCTGTCTGGGCGCCAAATGCAAAGAGTGTTTGCCTGACTGGTGATTTCAATGGATGGGATCAAACCGCGACGCCAATGCAACGGCTTGAGCCGCTGGGCA
This sequence comes from uncultured Butyricicoccus sp., assembly GCA_944384655.1. Taxonomy (GTDB): domain Bacteria; phylum Bacillota; class Clostridia; order Oscillospirales; family Butyricicoccaceae; genus Butyricicoccus_A. The sequence goes on from CALWUF010000010.1 coordinate 50,647, forward strand.
TTTATGAAATTTTCATGCCAGGCATGAAGGAGGGAGACCTGTACAAATATGCAGTCACCGGACAGGAAGGTAAAACGGTTTTAAAATCTGATCCGTATGGCTTCAGTGCAGAATTGCGTCCGAGTACGGCGACCAAGGTTGCCTCCATTGACGGTTTCAAGTGGACAGATACCCGTTGGATGGAAGCGCGCAAGACGTTTCAGTTTAAAAAAGAGCCTATGGCAATTTATGAAATTCATCCGGGTTCCTGGAAAAAACATGAACCGAAGGATGAAGATGATCCAGGCTTTTATAACTTCCGTGAATTGGCGCCTGAATTGGTCACATACCTCAAAAAGATGGGCTATACCCATGTTGAATTGATCGGTGTTGCAGAGCATCCGTTTGACGGTTCTTGGGGCTATCAGGTCACAGGGTACTATGCGCCGACCTCCCGTTATGGCACGCCGAAGGATTTTATGTATTTTGTCAACTACTTACATAAAAATAAAATCGGCGTCATTCTCGATTGGGTCCCTGCACATTTTCCGCGCGATGAGCACGGTCTTGCCAATTTTGACGGGTATCCGCTGTATGAATATGGTGACCCGAAGAAGGGCGAACATCCGGACTGGGGAACAAAGATTTTTGACTATGGACGCAATGAGATCAAGAACTTCCTGATTGCCAATGCACTGTATTGGTTGACAGAATATCATGTCGATGGTCTGCGCATCGATGCTGTTGCATCCATGTTGTATCTTGATTATGGCAAACAGGATGGTCAATGGGTTGCCAATCAGTACGGCGAGAACAAGAATCTTGAGGCGATTGAATTTTTCCGCCATCTCAATTCGATCGTACATCAGCGCCGCCCGGGAGCTGTCATGATTGCAGAGGAATCCACCGCATGGCCGCAGGTTACCGGCTCGCCAGTGGACGGTGGTCTTGGGTTCGATCTCAAGTGGAACATGGGTTGGATGAATGACTTTTTGGAATATCAGAAATGTGATCCATATTTCCGCAAATATAATCACAACAAGATGACATTCTCCATGACCTATGCATATAGTGAGAATTATGTCCTTGTTATTTCCCACGATGAAGTGGTTCATCTGAAATGTTCGATGCTTGAGAAGATGCCGGGCAATGATGAACAGAAATTTGCAAATCTCAAGGCAGCTTATGCGTTCATGCTCGGTCATCCGGGTAAAAAGTTGCTGTTCATGGGTCAGGAATTTGGTCAGCGCCGCGAATGGAGCGAAGCGCGTGAGTTGGATTGGGGCTGCCTGTTGGATCCCCGCCATCAGGGGCTGTCTGACTTTGTCAGCCAGTTGTTGACGCTGTATCAAAAATATCCCGCGCTGTATGCGATGGATGATACATGGGATGGATTCCAGTGGATCAATGCAAACGACGGAGACCGCAGTATCTTTAGTTTTGTCCGCTATTCTCCATCAAAACGCAATAATTTGTTATTTGTTGTCAATTTTACGCCAGTTGATCGTCCGGATTACCGTGTGGGCGTGCCGAAGAAAAAGCGTTATACGAAAATTCTCAGTACGAATTCACCGGAAATCGGTGGTGCAGGCGATACCACACCGGAAATTTACAAATCGGAAAAAGGCGAATGCGATGGACAGCCGTTCTCGTTTGCGTATCCGCTCCCGGCATATGGCGTAGCAATTTTTAAGTTCTGATCGTTTGTTTTTACAGCAGTATAAACCCGGCTGGCAGATGTCAGCCGGGTTTTTCTGCTGGGACACCGCGTATGGCGTTGCCGCAGACTTCGGTCAATCGGACTTCCATTTCCTCTCCCTGTTCGCCGCACCCGAGTGGAAGTTCAATGGCAAAGTGCCAGCGGCTGTGCGCAGGCTGACTGTCTGCGCGCGCATGTTCCAATACGGCGTGAACCGTCTTTCCAACGAAACTGTGCAGAAATGTATCCGTCAGTTCAGACGCCAGCGCGCGCAGTTCTTCTGCGCGTTGGGTGCGCACTGTCTGTGGAACAGAATCCGGCATGGATGCCGCAGGGGTGCCCGCGCGTTCGGAATATGGGAAAACATGGATGGCGGAACAGGCACATTTGCGCAAAAAATCTTTTGTTTGTGCAAATTCCTGTTGTGTTTCACCGGGGAAACCGGTAATCACATCGGTGGTAATGGAACAGGATGGAAATGCTTTGCGCAGGCGTTGGACGCAGGCGAAATATTGTGCCGTCGTATAGCGCCGATGCATGCGTTTCAACGTGGCGTCGCAGCCGGATTGCAGAGATAAATGGAAATGCAGGGCGAGATTGGGGAAACGGCACAGGGTGTCACAGAATACCGGTGTAATGATGCGAGGTTCCAGAGAACCAAGCCGGATGCGCACCTGTGGTACGGCACGGCACAGTGCAGCAGCCAATGCGATCAAATCTGGTTTTCCCGGCAAGTCGCGGCCATAGCTTGCAATTTCGATGCCCGTCACGATGATTTCTTTGACACCGTCTTGTGCGAGCCGTTGCGCCTGCGCTACAGCCTGTTCCAGCGGAAGAGAACGGACATGTCCGCGTGCATAGGGGATAATACAATAGGTACAGTAGTTGTCACAGCCGTCTTGTACCTTGAGCAATGCGCGTGTGTGTCCGGGCAGGATGCCTGCGGGCAGCGGCTCAAAGGTCCGTTGCGTGCGAATGTCGGATACGGTGCACAATTTTTTGCGATTGTGCACGGCCTGTTCACATAATGTGAGCACAGCAGCGCGGTCTGCTGTGCCGCAGATGATGTCTACACCGTCCAGTTGTGAGGCGCGTTCCGGTTCGGTCTGCGCAAAGCAGCCGCACAGGGCGATCACTGCATTGGGATTGTCCCGCTGCAATTTATGCAGTGTACGCAGGGTTTTGTGTTCACCGGATGATGTGACGGTACAGGTGTTCAAAATGCACACATCGGCGCCGGAGTTTGCCAGCGTATGCCCGCGCGCCTGTGCGAGTTGTGCCAGGGCTTGCGTTTCAAATTGATTTACTTTGCAGCCGAGCGTGGCAAAGCAGAATTTCATGATAATCCTCCGAGTGTATCAAGCTTGTAAATTCCTTGTGAATTTTTGATTCAGCATATGGATCATTTCAAATAGAAATATTATAATAGATTTTATATAAAGATACAATGGGGGAAATTTTATATGATTAAAGTTTGGATTCGGTTGGACAGATCTGACGATTTGATTGGGCTGAATGCGGCGGCCACACGTATGCCATTTGAGATTGATGTTGTGTCGGGCTGGTATGTGGCAGATGCCAAATCCAAGGTGGGGTTGTTCGGATTGGATTTGTCCTCGCCCATCCGTGTGGATATCTATGCGGACAAGCGCAGTGCGGAGCCATTTTTGCAATATCTCCGCCCGATGATGGGGAATTCGTAAGAGAAGGATTCATCCAGCAAAACAAAAAGACATCGATACATATTGTTTTGCAGATACAATGATGGTGCAGTCTGTTCGGACTGACCTGACAGGGACAAAGCCGCCTGTGACGCAGGCGGTCTTTTTTGCGCATAAAACCGGCATGGCATGCCTTTCTGCCGCATATGGTTGAGGGGAAGACAAAGGTCGCATATGGCGGCTGATTTGATAAAAAAGGGGCTGTACCGGAGAGGACAGGTGTGTGAGGATGAAACGAATCTGTATCATTGGCGCTGTGGTGTGGTGTCTTTTGGCGGTATCTGTCCCGGCGTTTGCCGCTGAACTGGGAGAAGTTAAGGCAAAATCTGCAATCTTAACGACGGAAGATGGGCAGGTGTTGTTTGAACAGAATGCGGACGAGGCGCTTCCACCTGCGTCGGTGACAAAACTCATGACCATGTTGTTGACGATCGAGGCGATTGACAGTGGAAAGGCATCGTTGGATGATATTGTCACGGCATCAGCTCATGCGGCAGAGATGGGTGGCTCGCAGATCTATCTGAAAGAAGGCGAGCAGATGACGCTGGATGACATGCTCAAATCTATTGCCGTTGCATCTGCAAATGATGCGGCAGTTGCCGTCGCGGAACACTTGAGTGGCAGTGAAGAGTCCTTTGTTTCCCTGATGAATGAACGTGCGAAGGAATTGGGCTGTACAGGTACCACATTTGTCAATCCGAATGGATTGGATACCGATGGGGAAGAAACACGCACGACAGCGGCAGATCTGGCAAAAATATCCGTGGAACTGTTGCGCCACGAACGAATTTTGGAATATACTTCGATCTGGATGGACACCGTGCGCGATGGTGCATTTGGTCTCACAAACACGAATAAGATGCTTCGGCTGTATGATGGCATGATCGGATTGAAAACCGGCTACACCAGTACGGCAGGATATTGCATTTCCGCCGTCGCAGAGCGCGATGGGATGCGTTTGATTGCAGTTGTACTGGGCGAACCGGACAAAGATTCACGCAATTCGGATGTCAGCGCCATGTTGAATTATGGATTTGCCAATTATACCATGGCGCATATCCTCGAAGACGGACAAACGCTGGACAGTATACCTGTGGAATTGGGTATGCAGACCTCGGTTTCTGTTGCGCTTGCCGATGACATGCCAATTTTGATGGAAAAAGCAGGTGCAGAAACGCTCGAACGCGAAATCACTTTGGAAAACAGCGTACAGGCGCCGGTGAAGCAGGGTACAAAGTTGGGAGAAGTTGTACTCCGGCGTGGAGATGAAGAAATTGCCCGTCGGGATATTATCGCGGCGGAAGATGTCGAACGCAAAGGGATTTCTGCCATCTATCGCGATTTGCTCGCATATTTGCTCATGAAACAGCAGGCATTTGAATGATTTTTTACAGGAGTGTAAATCTTACGGAGGAAGGGTTGTTTTTCTTTACAAAATCCGTTGTAATTTTTTGCAATTTATGATACCATTGTAACAACCTCATAGTAGATTGGGAGGAAAACTAAAATGGTTAAATTAATTATGGCGGTTACCGGAAGCGGTAAAACCAAGAACATTATCGATCTTGTCAATGCGGCAGCGGCTGAAGAGCCGGGTTCTATTGTCTGCATTGCAAAGGGCAATCAGTTGAACTTTGACATCTCTCACAAGGCTCGATTGATTAACGTGCAGGATTATAGTGTTTCGGATTATTCGTCGCTTCTTGGCTTTGTAGCCGGCATTCATGCAGGAAACTATGACATTACGAAGATCTTCGTTGACAGCCTGTATAAAGTCGCATGTGATGATAAGCAGGAGAATGCGGATCAGTTTATTCTGGCTCTGGATGAGTTCTCTGCCAAACACAGCGTAGACTTTACCATTGCGGTGTCTGGCGATGCGGCTTCTGCCAGCGATGTCATGAAAAAGTATCTGTAATTCAATTGACCATAAAGCCCGCGGGATTGCATATCCAGCGGGCTTTTTCGTTGCTCTAAAAAATATTTTTCAGCCCGATGACTTCTGAACGAAGCAGGTCATCCACTGCTTGCCGCAGTCCCGCCAATTCGAGCATAAGCTGGGCACAATCACCTGTCTGTACGCCCGCCTGTGTGCGGGCAAAGCCCAATCGAACTTCGTCAAGCAGTTTTTCGCTGATAACCGCAGAGAAATAAACTTCATGCTGTTCATACTTGTGTTGTGCCTGCGTCGTAAATTGCGCCGCAGTGGAAAGCTGATTTTGCTGTGCTGCCTGTTGTGCCTGTGTGAGAGCAACCGAAATATCGCCAACGGTGTCGGAAACTGTGAAAAGATTGTACCATCCACCTGCGATCACGGTGAAAAGCAGTGCCACCGCTGTCCAGAACCGCTTCATAATACGCCTCCGTCACGCAGTTGGAGAAACACATTGCCGCAGTCATCCAATGTCAGTAAAAATACGTTGTTTAGCGAGGCGGCGCCGCGTTCGCGGCACAGTTGGGCGATGGATTCCTCTGTTTGACCGAGTTGTCGGATGTTATAGTGTACGAGTTTGCCGTCTGACACGACGATCAACGGCATTCCCTGTTCTGCGGGCTGCATTTGCAGGTGTTCCGGTGTCAACGGCTGTTGGGCAGCGCGTGGGATGACGCTGAGTTGCCCGTTGGTCTCGACGATGGCGTATCGAACATCCTCTATGCGCGTCACACCTGCGATGCGCAGACCTTCTAAAATATCCTCCGGTGCAAGTCGAAGAATGCGAAGCATTTTGGTATCAAAAACCCCATCCTTGATGACAACGCATGAATTGCCGCACAACAATCTTCGGGCGCGGCGGCTGCGGCGGCACAGACAGGATAACAAGACTTCTACAGCAAGTAACGTCGCAAGTGGGACGACGCCTCCGAGCAGCGGGACGGCGGTATCCTGAAGGGGGATGGAGGCCAGTTCGGAAACCAGAATGGTTACAGCAAATTCTGAGGTGGACAGCTCGCCAAGTTGCCGTTTCCCGGCAAAACGCAGCCCACCGATGACGGCGGCATAGACCAGAAGCGTGCGCAGAAAAAGCAGAAACAAGCAGGATCACCTCGCCGAAACAGATATGGATACAGTATGTCACGGAGGGCAAAAAAGCATACGTGTTGTATATGGAAAACTCTTTCTATCTGTCATGTCTGGCATTGGATTGGAAAAAAATCGAAAAATCGGTTGACATTTTTAAAATTCGGGATATAATAAATCATACAAGATATGTAAATGCAGGGACCGGAAGGAGTAGCTTCCCCGAAGCTTTCAGAGAGTTGCCGCTTGGTGTAAGGCAGCAGGGGAGGAGAAGTGAACGTCATCCGCGAGCAGTTTGGGCGAACAGGTTTTTGCCTTAGTAACCGGAATCGGGTCAGCCTCCGTTAATGGGCAAGCATTATGTGCAAGTATTGCATCGATGCGTTGAGGTGGTCGCTTTTGAAGCGACAATAAGAGTGGTACCGCAGAGCACAGTCTTTGTCTCTTTTTAAGAGATAAGGGCTTTTTTATTTGCTTCTACTTGGACGCAGGCGCATACACTGGATGACGGTTTGCAGCCGGATGCGCAGCACAACGAAAAACTATTTCAGGAGAGATTGTTATGAAACTCAATGGTTCACAGATTCTCATTGAGACGCTGCTGGAACAGGGAACGGATACTATTTTTGGATATCCGGGCGGCGCAGTGCTCAATATTTATGATGAATTGTATAAGTATTCTGACCGTATGCGCCATGTCTTGACGGCGCATGAGCAAGGTGCATCGCATGCGGCGGACGGCTATGCGCGTGCAACCGGTAAGGTCGGCGTATGCCTTGCAACTTCCGGTCCGGGTGCAACCAACCTGGTTACCGGCATTGCCACGGCTTATATGGACTCCATCCCGATGGTCGCCATCACTGGCAACGTCGGTACAGCATTGATCGGTCGTGATAGCTTTCAGGAAGTTTATATCGCGGGCATTACCATGCCGATCACCAAGCACAATTTCGTTGTACGCAAGGTTGAAGAACTCGCGGATACCGTTCGTCTCGCGTTTGAAATCGCAATGAGTGGACGTCCGGGTCCGGTTCTCATCGACATCCCCAAGGATGTCACGGCGGCGGTCTGTGAGTTTGAACACAAGCCGGCCGTACAGCCGCGCCCGCATCCACAGATTCAGCATGAGCAAATCAAAAAGATGGCAGATATGATCAATGCCAGTGAACGCCCGGTAATTTTCTTTGGCGGCGGTGTGATCATATCCGGCGCCTCCGAGCTGTTGGAGCAGTTGATCCATCGGGCAGATATCCCGGCATGCCACGCCATGATGGGCATTGGAGCACTGAAATGTGATGATCCGCTGAATATGGGCATGATTGGTATGCATGGATGGGTTTCCGCAGGTCGAGCCGCTGACAAAGCGGATCTGCTCATTGCACTTGGCACGCGTTTTTCGGACCGTGTTGCCACGAAGATGGGAGATTTTGCAACTTCTGCAAAAATTGTACAGGTCGATATCGATGCCGCAGAGGTTAACAAGAACATTGAAGTTGATCACAACGTCATCGGCGATGCCCGCGATGTATTGGAAGCCGTTCTCCCGCTCGTCGATCATGCAGATCACACCCCGTGGAAGGAACAGATTGCAACGTGGAAAAAGCGCATGGACTACTGTCCAAAGGATGATGACTCTGTGATCCGCCCGCATCAACTGATGAAAAAGATTGATGAGCTGCTGGACGATGATGACATCGTTGCAACCGATGTCGGACAGCATCAGATGTGGGCTGCACAATTCACAGGCCGTCAAAAGCCGCGCACATTCCTGTCTTCCGGCGGTCTTGGCACGATGGGATATGGCTATGGTGCAGCCATCGGCGCACAGATCGCGTGTCCCAATCGCAAGGTTGTACATATCACCGGTGACGGCAGCTTCCATATGAACCTTCAGGAGATGTGTACAGCGGTCAGCTACAATCTGCCGGTTGTCACAGTCGTCGTCAATAACAGCGTACTTGGCATGGTTCGCCAGTGGCAGACCTCATTCTATGGTCATCGCTATTCCAATACGGATCCGCATAGAAAGACTGACTTCGTTAAGCTGGCGGAGGCATTTGGCGCCAAGGGTATGCGCTGCACGACGCTGGCAGAATTTGATGCGGCAATGCGTGAAGCCTTACAGACAAACGGTCCGGTTATCATTGATGCGGTTGTCGATAAAGACGAGCGTGTTCTGCCATTCATCCCGGCGGGTGAGACGATCAACAACGTTGTGATTGACTGACGGAGGTAATAGAATATGGAAAAATATATTATTTCAGCCCTCGTTCAGAACCGTTCGGGCGTTCTGGCGCGTGTTTCCAGCCTGTTTGGACGCCGCGGGTTTAACATCGATTCGTTAACCGTATCCCCGACAACTGACAGTGCAATTTCCCGCATTACCATCGTCGTCATCGGCGACGAGTATACGCTCGGTCAGGTGCTCAAGCAGATGGCAAAGCTGGAGGAATGCATTGAGGTCGTACACATTGAAGAAGACGATGCATTCTGTTGGGAGCTGGTATTGGTCAAGATCCGCGGCGACGTCAATGACCGCGAAGCGGTTCGTGAACTGTGCAATGTATATGATGCGGATGTTGTCGCTTCCAGTGATGAGACCATTATTATCCGTATGGATGGCACGCCGTCCCGCATTGAAACATTCCTGTCCGTCATCAGCAGCTTTGATATCATTGAATCCAGCCGCACCGGCGTTACAGCTGTCCATAAGGACAAAAACAATACCTGAGATGTATTTTATCAGCCTGCGGGCTTGATTTGTCAATTATATTATTTTATAATATATGAGTTAATGGACTTTAGTTCCGTAAATTAGGAGGAAAGCAAAATGGCTACTGTTAAGATGTTTTATGATGCTGACTGCAATCTGTCCCTGCTGGATGGCAAGACGGTTGCAATTATCGGCTTCGGTTCTCAGGGTCATGCACATGCCATGAACCTGAAGGATTCCGGCGTTGACGTTGTTGTAGGTCTGCGCCCAGGTTCCCGTCATACCGCAAAGGCGGAAGGCTATGGTCTGAAGGTTATGACTCCGGCAGAAGCTGCAAAGGCTGGCGACATCATCATGATGCTGTGCCCGGATGAGAAGCAGGCTGACATTTACAAGGATGTTATCGAGCCGAATCTGGAATCCGGTAATGTTCTGGCCTTCGCACACGGTTTTAACATTCATTTCAAGCAGATCATCCCGCCGAAAGACGTGGATGTTATCATGATCGCGCCAAAGGGTCCGGGTCATACCGTCCGCAGCCAGTATGTAGAAGGTCATGGCGTTCCGTGCTTGGCATGCGTAGAGCAGGATGCTTCCGGTAAGGCGCTCGATATCGCATTGGCATACGCTTCCGGCATCGGCGGCGGTCGTGCCGGTATCATTGAGTCCACGTTCCGCACGGAGACCGAAACGGATCTGTTCGGTGAGCAGGCTGTCCTGTGCGGCGGCGTATGCGAGCTGATGAAAGCTGGATTTGAGACGCTGGTTGAGGCTGGTTATGCACCGGAGAATGCATACTTTGAATGCGTTCATGAGATGAAGCTGATTGTTGACCTGATTAACGAGGGTGGTTTTGCAAAGATGCGTTATTCCATCTCCGACACCGCAGAATATGGCGATTACCGCACCGGACGCCGTATTATCACGGAGGAGACCCGCAAGGAAATGAAGCAGATCCTGCGTGAGATCCAGGATGGTACGTTTGCTTCTGAGTGGATTCAGGAAAACCGCGCAGGCGGTCGTGCAAAGTTCCTGGCTACCCGTCAGATGGAAGCAGAATCCCAGCTTGAAGAAGTTGGCAAGGAACTGCGTGGCATGATGTCCTGGCTGAAGAAGTAAGGATATACATATCGTCCAAAATAGACAAACGGGGATGGGACATCAGGTCTCCGTCCCCGTTCTTTTTTTCATCGGCGGCAGCCGCCGCCTGTTAGGAGGTACTTATGGAATTGAGAAGTCATAACGTCACACAGGGCGTTGAGCGTGTACCGCATCGGTCGCTGCTGCGCGCGACCGGCTTGACGGAAGAAGAAATGAACCGCCCAATGATTGGCGTTGTTTCTGCATACAGTGAGATTATACCTGGTCATATCAATTTGGATAAAATTGCGAATGCTGTCAAGGCTGGCGTCAGTATGGCGGGCGGTACGCCGGTTCTGGTTCCTGCCATCGGTGTATGTGATGGCATTGCCATGGGGCATATCGGCATGAAATTTTCGCTGCCGTCCCGTGAGCTGATTGCAGACTCTGTGGAGACGCTTGCACAGGCACATCAGTTTGACGCATTGGTACTTATCCCGAACTGTGATAAGATCGTTCCGGGTATGGTCATGGCGGCAGCCCGTCTGAATATCCCATCTATTGTTTGCTCTGGTGGTCCGATGCTGGCAGGTCGTCACAATTGTGAAAATGTTTCGCTGTCTTATACCTTTGAGGCGGTCGGTGCGCGCAAAGCCAATCTGATTGGTGACGCGGAATTGACGGATATTGAGCAGCATTCCTGTCCTGGCTGCGGTTCGTGCTCTGGCATGTATACGGCAAACTCGATGAACTGCCTGTGTGAAGCGATTGGCATGGCGCTGCCGGGCAATGGCACCATCCCGGCGGTTTATTCCGATCGCATCCAGTTGGCCAAGCATGCAGGCATGAAGATCATGGAATTGCTCGAAAAAGACATCAAACCGCGCGATATCATCACGGAAAAGTCCATTCACAATGCATTGGAATGTGAAATGGCATTGGGTTGCTCGACCAATACCGTTCTGCATCTGCTTGCCATTGCACATGAGGCGGGGTTGGAACTGGATCTGAATAAGTTAAATGAGATTTCCGAGTGCACACCCAATCTGTGTCATCTTGCACCGGCAGGTCGTACCTATATTCAGGAACTGAATGAAGCAGGCGGTATTTATGCCGTTATGAATGAACTTTCCAAGAAGAATTTGCTTGAACTTGACCAGATCACTGCCACTGGCAAGACGGTCGGCGAGAATATCGCACCCTGCCGCAATACCAATCCGGAGGTCATTCGCCCGATCGACAACCCCTATATGCAGACCGGTGGCATTGCAATCCTGTGGGGCAATATTGCCAAAGAAGGCTGTGCAGTCAAACAGAGTGCAGTTGCGCCGGAAATGATGCAGCATTCCGGTCCGGCACGTGTCTTTGACAGCGAGGAAGAAGCGATTGAAGCAATTTATGGCGGCAAGATCAACAAGGGCGATGTTGTAGTCATCCGCTATGAAGGTCCAAAGGGCGGTCCGGGTATGCGTGAAATGCTCAATCCGACCTCTGCGCTCGCTGGTATGAAGCTGGATAAGGATGTTGCATTGATTACAGATGGTCGTTTTTCCGGTGCATCCCGCGGTGCATCCATCGGGCATGTCTGCCCGGAGGCTGCAATGGGCGGCGAAATCGGTCTGCTTCAGGAAGGCGATATCATCGAGATCAACATTCCGGAGCATTCCGTCAATGCAAAGGTTTCCGACGAGGAATTTGCAAAGCGCCGCGAGACCTTCGTTCCGAAGGAGCCGAAGATCAAGACCGGTTGGCTGGCACGCTATTCGCGGCTGGTCACCTCTGCAAACAAGGGCGCTGTCCTCAAGTAAGCGCAAAGCAAGTATATGTTGTCCCCCGTCTGCTGCGGCAGAGGGGGGATTTTTAATGGAGAAATATTTTTAAAAATTATAATTTTGCATTGACAAAATATATTTTATGATTATAATGTGAATAAAGAAGGTTATAGAGGCTGAATCGTTTCGGAAGGATGTGTTGTGATGAAAAAATGGAAGCGAGCGTTGGCAATTGTGTTGATAAGCGCCTGTTTAGTCGGCGGAACCGCATGGGCAGATTCGCAGACATCGCCGGAAGCAGAAGCGGTAAAGGAGGCATTTATTGGCTCTCAGGATATTTCGTATCAGATTGGATATTTTGAATCGGAAAATGGCAAGACTGATATACTGACAGAGGAACAAATTCAGCCATATATTGATGATTTTAATAGAAAAATGGATCAGTACTATGCGGAGAGTAATATTTGCCGTCAAACTTATAAAGAAACAAATGAAAAGATACTCCGTGAGATAGGAAAGAATAAAGTGGAGTATCTTGTTAATGCAGGTGTTCTGGACTGTACATTTCGTAATGTAAGCATTAGCGAAAATGGGCAGACAGCAACTGTGAAAGCCGTATGCACATCTTGGGGGAATTGGGTAGAAGAAAATGAAAATGGTCAGTTAGAAGTCACTGCTCCGATTGGTCGGGATACTATAACTGCGACGATGGTAAAAGAGGATGGTCTGTGGAAGCTCAAACAAATTGATGATATGTATGCAGAATTTGCTTCGGATGTTATTTATCAGTTAGAGGAGCAGAACGATTCTGCTTCAACTGCAAGTATGCATTCCAGTGAACAGGCAGAACAGATGGAAGCGATTGATGAATATGTAGAACAAACTTGTTTGACAGAATACGATACATTTGATGAAGCCTTAGCAGTTGCGGAAAGCTTGGATCCGGATGAAATCAACCCGTTTCAGCTGTTATTGAGCAGATTTGAAAATTAACAGGAAACAGATACCAATCCTCGTTTGTTTATCAATGGTAAACAGACGGGGATTGCTCTGTGTTATGATAAATTTTTAATAAAAGACTTTTTGTATTATTGATAAAATTTGAAAGATTGATTATACTATATAATTAAGTAAATGAAAACGGAGAAGGTGGATTATGTGCCGAGAAAGCCAAACGAGAGCGGCGTACCGGAGCGGAGCGGCTCGGTTGCCGGAATGGAAGATAACCTGAAAAAGGCTGTTGCGGAAATGCTGGTGTTGTTTCTGCTGAACGAGCGCGACATGTATATTGGAGAAATTCCGGAGGAGCTCAACCGCCGCAGCGGCGGCAAATTTCAGATTGTGTTCCCGTATTCGATTATTTACCGGATGGTGAAGTTCGAGTATATTGACGAGTGCAAAAAGCGCATTGCACCGGACGGCAGAAAACGGCAGTATTATGCCATTACAGAAAATGGAAGGACATATTTGAAGGAGCTGCGAGGGCTGTTCCGGCAGTTTTCCGAGGGAATAGATACAATTCTGGCATCTGAGGGGGAGACATATGAACAGGAAGAATACAGCGGCGCAGAAGTATCTGAAACAGACGGGCAAGCAGCTGACCTGCGGCAGGAGACAGAAATACAGGCTGATGAGCGACCTGAAACGGACGATAGGGATTTTTCGGGACGACTGTCCGGATGCCTCATATGAGGATTTTCTGGAGGCGTTCGGCAGCCCGGCAGATATGGCGGCAGAGATGCTGCGTGATGTATCGGAGCAGGAAATTCGTTGGACAGTGAGTCGGAACACACGAATGCGGCGTGCGCAGGCAGCGGTTCTGCTTGCTGTTTCGGTGTGTGCCTGTGCCGCAGCGGTATTTTTTTACTGGCAGCGAGAGAACAATCCGCATGAGATTAAAACTATTGTATATGAGAATGAAACGCAACTCCCGGCAGAAACGCAAAACGGTCTGCGGTATGGCTTGAGCTATCAATTGGATAAAAACGGCAGGATTATCGCCGCTTTTGACAAAGAAGGTCATGCCGTTGCGGTCAGCGCAGAAGGAATCCCGTTGGAGGAACTGAAATAATGCGAAAAATGAAACGGATGATTTCTGTGCTGTGTCTGCTTGGGCTGTG
>CALWUF010000011.1 GCA_944384655.1 uncultured Butyricicoccus sp.
AATCATGGAAGGGAGTGACAACGTGGTGACTGCCATCATAAAAGACAGGATGGTGCCAAGCTGTGCGCCTTTGGCAAGAAGCGCTTGCGCAACAGGGATTGTTCCAAAAATATCTGCATACATGGGAATTCCTACTAAAGTAGCCAAAATTACGCCAAAGGGATTGTTGCTTCCGAGAATGGTTTCAATCCAGCTTTGAGGGATCCAATTGTGGATCACTGCGCCGATGCCAACACCGATGAGAATATAAGGAAATACTTTTTTAAGCGTGGAATACATCTGCTCTTTTGCATATTCCAATCGTTCCGTTTGCGTCAGTGATGGGCAATCAATATCGACTGACGAAGCATTGCGTATGAATTCCTCGACATATTGTTCCATATGCAGGGTTTGAATGAGTGTTCCGCCAATCACGGCAATCATCAATCCGATCATGACATAGGTAATGGCAATCTTCCATCCGAAAATGCCAACCAGAAGCAGAAGGCTGCCTAGATCGACCATGGGGGAAGATATGAGGAATGAAAATGTAACGCCTTGTGGTAAGCCTGCACTGGTAAAGCCGATGAATAACGGGATGGAGGAACAGGAACAAAACGGTGTCACTGTGCCGAGCAGAGCTGCAATAATATTTGCTCCTATGCCATGGAATCGTCCCAGAATTTTTTTACTTCGTTCGGGAGGAAAATAGCTTTGAATATAACTGATCAGGAAAATCAAAAAACACAACAGAAGCGTAATTTTAATTATGTCATAGAAAAAGAATTGGATACTGCCGCCGATTTTACTGGTACGATCAACCCCCAATATAGAAAGCGTTCTGCCAATCCATTCATTTAACCAATCCATTCCAAGAATTTGGTTTTCAATAAAGTTCCAAATTATCGACATATGGATGTACCGTTTTCACGACAATGTAGGGAAGAAATGAAATTTTTAAACTGACATAAAGTCTCACAGTTCAGGGAATAATGTGACCATTTTCCTTCTTTTCGCGTCTGTACCAGGTCACATTCACATAATATCCTCATATGATGGGACAAGGTTGGTTGGGTGATTTCAAAGGCTTCCAGCAGTTTACATCCACACTTTTCGCCATCCGATAACATTTTTACAATCTTTAATCTGTTCGCATCAGATAGCGCTTTACAGATCAATGCCACATCTATTTCTTGCATGACACACCTCACATAGATAATTATCGATGTTTTATTATACACATTACATAGATAATTGTCAATGTATGATTGAGTTTTTTTGAAAAGTTTTTAATATAGAATTATTTTCAAAATATGGTTTTATATGGCATGAAACAATGGGAGCATAAAAAGAACCGCAACCTCAATATGCACGGTATCGAGATTGCGGTTCTTATTGAATGTTTATACTGGTATGTATAAATTATATATCTTTGACTGCTCCCGTGCGGACAGCTTCAAAATCTTCTTCGATTTCTTTCGAAGGAGCTTTCGTCAACAGGGAGAAGACCACGATGCAAATGCTGGAGAAAATGAAAGCCGGCAGAAGCTCGTAGATGGCAAATACGCCGCCCAACTGGCTGATGACCAGTTTCCACAAGAACACCATGCCTGCACCGCCTACCATACCGGCAATGGCACCGGCGATATTGGTACGCTTCCAGAAAAGGGAGAAAAGAATCAGAGGACCGAATGTCGCGCCAAAACCGGCCCAAGCAAAGGAAACGATCTGGAAGATTACGCTGTTTTCGTCCAAGGCAATCAAAATACCAATCAGTGCGAGCACCAACAGCGTAATACGAGACAGAATCATAACCTGTTTGTCAGTAGCATCTTTCTTGCAGACACCTTGGAAAATATTTTTTGAAAAAGCGGAGGCGGCAATCAACAAATAGGAATCTGAAGAACTGATTGTTGCAGCCAGGATACCAGCCATGACGAATCCCGCCAAAATAGGGGGCAGGAAGCTGGTAGAAAGTGTGATAAAAATATTTTCCGCAGCGGATTTTGTCAGATGCACCGTAGGATACAACTGACGGCCAACGATACCAATAGAGACTGCGACTGTCAGAGAAATAACAACCCAGACCATAGCGATTCTACGTGAGCGATTCAATTCCTCTTCCTTACGGATTGCCATAAAACGCAGCAAAACCTGGGGCATACCGAAGTAACCCAGACCCCATGCCAACATGGAACAAACGGACAACAAGCCATATTCCGATGCAGCGCCAAAAACAGGCTGTCCAGCCTCTACGAGCTGCTGACCATCAGCGCCAAGGACTGGTGTTGCCAATCCGAAGAAATCCAAAAATCCAGGGATTTGCTTTGCATTTTCGATTACGGCATCAATGCCGCCGGCATGGATCGTGCTGACTACAACAATTACGGTAAGTGCAAAGATCATGACAATTGCCTGCATGAAATCAGAAGCGCTCTCTGCAAGGAATCCGCCCAACAGTGTATACACCAATACGAAAACAGCGCCTACGATCATCATGGAAACATAAGGCGTACCGAACAGGGAGGAGAACAGCTTGCCACAGGTGACAAAGCAGCTAGACGCATAAACGGTAAAGAAAATTAGGATAAAAGCAGCAGAAAGGAACATAATGATTTTCTTCTGCTCTCGAAAACGGTTGGAGAAGAACTCTGGCAGAGTGATGGAGTTATTTGCCCGCACACTGTACCGCCGCAGTCGCTTGGAAACGATCAGCCAATTGATGTATGTACCGACAGCGAGTCCGATTGCAGTCCAGGCAGCATCTGCAAGCCCACACCAATAGGCTACGCCCGGCAAGCCCATCAAAAGCCAGCCGCTCATATCAGAAGCTTCTGCGCTCATTGCAGTGACCCAGGGACCGAGGGAACGACCACCGAGAAAATATTCCTCAGAATTTTGATGTGCACGCTTTGCGAAAAGCGCACCGATCCCGATGACTACAGCCATGTAGATGACCATGGCAATCAGGATCTGTATTGTATTTCCATCCATATTTTTACCTCCCATTTAAGAATTTTGTGATAAAGGATGGTCTGCGTTGAGATCAATTTGGAACCTCATTGCACAACTATTTTACTATTTTATCACATTTATAGTAAATAAATCAATTATATTTATTTTTCTGCATTTTTTGCGTGTAAATGATCAGTGGCTATCAAACAGTCCCATGTATCAGCTCTGACGATCAGAATCAAAAAATACCCTGTATCCACAAGGGATACAGGGTCGCGAGAAATACAGGGTTTGCCTGAGGCAAACCATTTGATTGTGAAAAAAATTCACTACATTTAAGAGCCCAGCGCTACATCCAATGTCATCATTAGGGTAAACCCTATGGCAAAAAAGACTGTCCCCAGATTGGAATGCTTTCCCGTTGACATTTCGGGAATCAATTCCTCCACTACCACATAAATCATGGCGCCTGCTGCAAAACTCAAAGCGTAAGGTAAGGCTGGGATCATGACACTAGCCAATGTTATTGTGAGAAGCGCGCCAATCGGTTCCACAATGCCGGACAACATGCCGTATATAAAAGCTGTGGGTTTGGACAATCCTTCCGCTTTCAAAGGCATGGAAATAATCGCACCTTCGGGGAAATTTTGTATGGCGATTCCCAACGAAAGTATCAGAGCACCGGTTAATGAAATCCCAACGTTTCCCGAGAGCCAACCGGCGTATACTGCGCCGACTGCCATTCCTTCGGGCAGGTTATGCAGCGCGACCGCAAGTGTCAGCATAGTAGTTTTTCCTAAATTGCTTTTCATCCCTTCCGCTTCAGAACTGCCCAGATGCAAATGAGGTATCAGCCGATCCAAAGCCAGAAGGAATAAGATTCCGAACCAGAAACCGGCCACGGCAGGAAGAAAGGACCATCGACCCATATCTTCCGTCTGTTCCATGGCGGGGATGAGCAGGCTCCATATGGAAGCTGCCACCATGACGCCAGCGGCAAACCCAGTCAGCGCCCGCTGTATCGATACGCTGAGAGAGCGGCGCATGAAAAAAACACAAGCTGACCCCAATGTGGTTCCGGCAAAAGGGATCAATAATCCTTGCCATATTTCAACAGGCATAGCACCCGACCTTTCTGTTTTTCAATGATACTTGCCCTTTATCGCAGGGTCCAATTCTGGCTCTCCGTTTGCAATTTCACCATGCGGGCATAGATTCCCTTTTTCCGGATGAGAGTATCCGGTTTTCCCTGTTCCGCTACTGTACCGCCGGACAGAACCACGATTTTGTCTGCCCCCGCCACGGCGCGCATCCGATGGGCGATGACCAATACGGTCTTATCTTTGATCAGCCGGGAGAGAGCAGTCTGGATAAGGGTTTCATTTTCCACGTCCAGAGAGGCAGTCGCTTCATCCAATAAGATAATGGGTGCGTTTTTAAGAAATGCACGGGCAATAGAGATCCGCTGTCGTTCACCGCCAGAAAGTTCACAACCGTTTTCACCAATGGTGGTATTCCACTTGTTCGGCAGTTTTTCTACAAACTCATCACAATTGGCAAGCCTCGCTGCTTCCAACACCTCTTCATCGCTGGCATCCTTATTTCCAATGCGGATATTTTCCATGACAGTGTTGTCAAACAGTGTTACATCCTGAAAGACGATAGAATAAAGGGAAAGCAGAGTTTCCGGGTCAATTTTTGAAATATCCATGCCGCCCACAGTGATTTTCCCTTTATTGCAGTCCCAGAATCGGGCCGCCAGACGGGAAACTGTGGTTTTTCCGCCGCCTGACGGACCTACAAGGGCTGTTACTTCACCCTGATTTGCAGTAAAAGAAACATCGTTCAGAACGGTTTCACCGCTGTTGTAGGAAAATCCCACATGATCAAAAGTGATGTCGTACCCCTGATTTGTCAGTGTGGTGCTACCCTGTTGGATCGGATGATCCAGGATCTCATTCATTCGGGCGATATTTGTACGGGTGCTGATGACGGCCGCCAAATTCTGTAAAGCGCTTTGCAGGGGATCATACAGCCGGGATACCACCAACAGGAACAGGAAAAAGGTAAGAATGTCCAGACTGCCCTGTACCAGAAGGATCGATCCGGTGAGAGCAACGGTGGCAATGCCGAGTTTCAGGATGAGTGAAGCGGATACCACAAAAGCGGCAAGCCCAAATTCATTGATAACAGCACGCTGTTCTACTGCACGGATTTTTTGCTTCAGCCCGTTCAGATAGTTCTTTTCAGCATTGTTGGACTTTAGATCCTGTACGGTTTCAATGCACTCCTGAATGCCATCGGCACACGCCATTTTTGCGTCCATAGCTTTCTGGTTCAGACGTTCTTGTACACTTGCGGACAATCCCACAACGGCAAAGGATACCGGCATCACCCATAGGGCTGCCAGAGACATGCGCCAGTCAAATATAAACAGATTGAGCGAAATGAGTAAGGTAGAGATGATTGAGCCAGCCAATTCTGGGATGAAGTGGGAAAAACTCTGCTCCAAAAACGTGCAGTCTGCCATAATGGTGCTGGTGAGATCGGCGAGATCTTTTTTGCCGAAAAAGGACAGCGGAAGCTTGCGCAGCCGTTCAGCCAGCGTAATGCGCCGTACACCGCTCTCTGTATAGGTAGCGAAATAGGTGGCGTTGTATTGGAAATAGGTAGTGAGCAGAATCAATGCCACGCAAAAAACACAACCGGCAATATAAAGTGCAATCCTGCTGCCTGTTATTGCGTTGTTCATCAGATCGCTGACAAGCAAGTATAACAGTCCTACAGGAAACATAAAGGATATGTTTTGCAGGACGCAGGCAAGACAACCCTTGATTAAATCCTTTGCGCCCTGTTCGGAAAGAGCATATCGTTTTTGCAGTCGCTTTACCATACGCATTACGCCTCCTTTGAAACTTTCCACTGTACGGAAGTTTGGTAATTTTTCCACATTCGGCTGAAAATCCCTTTCTGTTCCAGCAACTCGCGGTTCGTTCCGCTTTCCGCGATCATTCCGTCTTTTATGACATAGATTTTATCCACGCCCACAACGGTGGAGAGCCGATGGGCGATCATAATCACTGTCTTGCCTTTGGACAGATTGGAGAAAGCTTCCTGTACCTTGGCTTCATTGTCGGGGTCGGCAAAAGCGGTAGCTTCGTCTAAAACAATGACCGGTGTATTTTTCAACATCACACGTGCAATGGCGATCCGCTGCTGCTCTCCACCGGAGAGATACACGCCTTTGGTTCCGATGACAGTATCCACGCCATTCGGCAGCTTTTCGATGATATCGGTGCACTGAGCATTTTCCAGCGCCTGCATGATCTCCTGACGCGTGGCGTCCGGTTTGCCCATGCGTACATTTTCCAGAATGGAAGCTTTGAGAAGACGACTGTTTTGGAATACAAAAGAGACTGTGTTCATCAATTCTGTTTTGGGGATGTCCTTCACATTGACGCCTCCGACCTTGACCGTGCCGCTCTGGGGGTCAAAAAAGCGGGAGATCAGATTGGCAAGGGTGGTTTTGCCGCCGCCTGAAGGACCAACAAACGCCACGGTCTGTCCGGAGGGAATGGTCAATGAAATATTTTTGATCACATCGTTTTCTCCGTCATAGCTGAAGCGTACATGTTGAAGTTCTACGGAACCATCCTTTGGATGTTGGGCGTGTCGGGGTTCTTCCAGAGGACGGAGGTTTAAAATACTGTCAATTCGCTGTAGCGCATCATTCACGATCATGGCGTTTTCACTCTGGAACATAATTCGTGTCAGGGTGATGGAAATAATAGGGGTGATGATGATGTAAAAAATCAAATTCAACAGGAATTCCGTTGTGACGTTGTTCTGGGTAAAGAACAGTCCGCCCGCGATCAGGAAAACGAATACGCCGTTGACAGATGCCGTATACAACATCATTGGCATGCGAAGTTGCTTGGTGTAGGCGATCACCCATGTTTTATATCGGTCAATGGATCCTTTAAATTTTTTGAAGGAAAAAATGGTCTGTCCGAAAGTCTTGACCACCGGAATCCCTCGGACATATTCCACCGCCTCATTGGACATATCATCCAGCGCATTTTGGTATTCCTTCATTTTCTGCTGCATTTGTGCCCCGGTCATACTCATCATAATGAGAAAAGAGAGAAGTACCGGCACAAGGCTGAGAAGCCCCAGCCGCCAGTCAAAGGCAAGCAGCAATACCAGAAGACCGCAGGGTGTGGCAATGGCGCCTGCACGGTCAGGAAGCTGATGGGCGAGATAGGTTTCCGTAGCCGCACTGGATTCGTTGACGATCTTACGCAGTTTACCGCTGCCAAAGCTCTCGGCAAATCCAAGGGGAAGCGTGACGATGTGTTCCATCGTCCGGATACGCAGGTTGGTGGCAATGCGGAATGCGCCCAGATGAGAGCACATCAACCCGGCGATGTAAACAAGCACTGCAATGACTGCGAACAGCACGGCCATCCAGCCGTTATGGGTCAGGTTTTGTGCTCTGCTAAAATCTGGCGATGTTTCCAGAACTTCTTTCATTACCAGCCAGATATAATAATAAGGTACCAGCGCGATCAGGGCGCTCAGAGCTGAAAGCACCCACGAGGCGTAGGTCAGGTATTTGTGATTACCCGCATATTCAAGCAGGCGAGACAAATTGCTTTGATTTTCCACGGGAGTTCCTCCTTTGACATGAAATTTATGATATAGAGGGCAGGACATGCCCTTCTTATATCTCTTTAGTTAGCATATGCTAATTCGTGGGTAAAAATTATAGAGCATTACTGCCCCATAATTTTCATCCATCCGGCGGTATAAAAGGCGCGCATTTCTTTCACATAGTTTTCTGCAGCGTTCAGCGGCATTTCATGGATCACCAGTTCAAAGAAAGTGTGAAACATACCGGTGATCAAAATATGCTCGAGTTGCGGGTCAATCTGCGGGGAAGGCCGTCCCAATTCCTCTAAAATTTTAAAATATGCATGGGTTGCGTCTGTTTCGATCTCCACCATTTCATCAATCAGTCCGGCAAAGCGGGTGCCGTCTGAGCAACAGAGGATCAGTTTACATTCCTCGAGATGCGCGTATGCATAATGGAGCATATCGAACATACATAGCCCTGAGATTTCGCCTAACACTTCCGGTTGTTTTTCATAGGGAAGGTCGGCGAATTCCTGCTGAGCATCTTTGAAGCGCCCGATGAGATAGTCGTAATGCTCTCCAACCAATGCATCAAACAGGTCTTCCTTGCTTTTATAGTAGCCGTAAAAAGCTCCAGTCGTCATCCCGACAGATTTTACGATATTCCGCAAAGAAGCAGAACGAAAGCCCTTTTCCAAAAACTCCAGCCTGGCTGCCTGATGGATGCGTTCCAGTGTGGTCAAGTGTTCTGCTGTCATTTCATTCACCTTTGTTTTATAACGCTGTTATATAGCACTGTTATATTTTACCTCTACTTTGCCTCTTTGTCAAGACACACAATCATTTACTTGAATATTTTTCCTTGCCTCAATTGCCGCGTGCGGTCTTGAATCTGTGCATTATTTGTGGTATCATGCGATTAGCTCTAGCTAACTGTAGGGCAATATGGCGTATGAAAGACAGGATCGGACACTGCAACGTATTTTGTTGATTATGCGGATATATGGAACAATTTTTTATAAAGAAGAGGCGATGTAAAACAATGATGATTCATAGGCGACTGATCGGGACAGTTAGCGGAAGCAAAAAATATATTGCTGCGAACGTTTTTTTTCAGTGGTGTTCTTTGGCGGCAAACATTGTCATGATTTTCAGTGTTACCCGACTGTTGGCAGGACTTTTTATGAGAACAGAAGATCGTACCGTGCTTTGGGGAACAGCTGTTGTTGTGCTGAGCGCGTTGATTGTCCGCTTTCTATGCACGTTGGGGGCCAGCAAGATGAGTTATCTTTCTTCCAAGGCGGTAAAGAAAACGCTTCGGGAAAAAATTTATCGGAAACTTCTGCGATTGGGGGTTTCCTATCGGGAGCAGGTGAAAACATCCGAAGTGGTGCAGGTGGCGGTGGAAGGTGTCGATCAGCTGGAAACCTATTTCGGCGCGTATCTTCCTCAGTTTTTCTATGCCATGTTGGCGCCTGTCACATTGTTTTGTGTATTGTGCTTTGTCAATGTTACGTCTGCTGTTGTGTTGCTGATCTGCGTACCATTGATCCCTGTTGCCATTGCGGCGGTACAAACCTGGGCAAAGAAACTGCTTTCAAAATACTGGGGACAGTATACCGCTTTAGGGGATACCTTCCTGGAAAATTTACAGGGATTGACCACGTTAAAGATCTATCAGGCAGATGCCTTCAAAAATAAAGAGATGAATGAAGAAGCAGAAAAGTTTCGGAAGATCACCATGAAGGTGCTCACCATGCAGCTCAACTCCATCACCATCATGGATTTGATTGCGTATGGGGGCGCGGCATTGGGTATCATCATTGCGGTGACACAATATACACACGGACATACCACCCTGGCGGGATGTCTGACAATCATCCTTCTGGCGGCGGATTTTTTTATCCCTATGCGGCAGCTTGGCTCTTTTTTTCATATTGCGATGAATGGTATGGCAGCTTGCGACAAGATTTTCACTTTGCTCGATCTTCCGGAAACCAAGCGGGAACAAGCTTGTGGTATTGCACAAGACGGCGACATTGTATGTTCTGCGCTGCATTTTTCTTATGGACCAGATCGGGAGATCTTGCATGGACTGAACCTGCGCTTTGCAACAGGCAGTTTCACTGCGTTGGTAGGTGAGAGTGGTTGCGGAAAATCCACCATTGCATCCATTCTTATGGGACGAAACAAAGGCTATGCCGGTTCGGTTTCTATAGGTGGTATGGAGGTAACGGATATTGCGGAAGAAAGTCTGATGAAACATATTACATATATCGGTCATCAGAGCTATTTGTTTAAGGGATCCGTGCGGGATAACTTGCGCATGGGAAAACCAGATGCTTCAGACGATGCGCTGTGGGAAGTGCTGGATCAGGTAAATTTGGCAGGGTTCCTCCGTTCGGAACAGGGCTTGGATACCAGGCTTTTGGAAAAAGCTTCTAATTTTTCCGGTGGGCAATGCCAGCGGTTGGCTTTGGCGCGGGCGTTGTTGCATGATAGCCCGGTCTATATTTTTGACGAAGCCACTTCCAACATTGATGTGGAGAGTGAAAACGAGATCATGAAGCAAATCTATGAATTGGCGCAAAAGAAAACGATTCTTCTCATTTCCCACCGGTTGGTGAATGTAGTCAATGCGGACGTCATCTACGTACTGGACAACGGTACCGTTGTGGAACAGGGGACGCATGGCGAACTTTTGCGCCAATGCGGTATGTATCAACACCTTTGGAAGGCACAACAGGCATTGGAAAATTACGCAGAAAAGGGAGAATCAGCATGAACAAACGCAGTGGATTCCAAGTCATGGCAAAGTTGATTGGACTCGTGAAACCATTGACAGGATATATGATCCTGGCGATTGTGCTCGGCTTGACGGGGCATCTGTTTGCCGCGTTCATTACGATTTTTGGTGGATATGCAGTGTTGAATGCGCTGGGAGTCACTGTTCCAGTGACGACGACGGCAGCTTTTGCCGGCATTGTGTTTTTTGCTTTGTTTCGAGGTGTATTGCGGTATGGAGAACAGTCAGCCAATCATTTTATTGCATTCAAACTTTTGGCATTGATTCGGGATAACGTATTCCGGGCATTGCGACGGCTGTGTCCTGCAAAACTGGAAGGTCGGGACAAAGGAGATCTGATTGCAGTCATCACCTCTGATATTGAATTGCTGGAGGTGTTTTATGCTCACACCATTTCTCCAGTCGTGATTGCTTTCCTTTTCACAGTCATCCTGTGCGTTTTTATTGGCTGCTACCATTGGATTCTGGCGTTGACAGCATTGACGGCGTATGTTGTTGTGGGTATCGTTGTTCCACTTTTCACATCTAGGTTCAGTGGAGATGATGGGATGAAATTTCGTTCAAAATCCGGAGAACTCAGTGGGTTTGTGTTAGACAGTCTCCGCGGGCTTTCGGAAATCCTCCAGTATGAACAGGGAGAAACCCGGCTCAGAGAAATGACTGCAAAAACCGAAGCGCTTTCCAAAGATGAATCGTGTTTAAAACGGATATCCGGCAGAAACATGGCAGTGACGAATACGGCAGTGTTATTTTTTGATTTGACCATGCTTTTCATATCTGCTTTTTTATATCAAAATGGCATAGTTGGTTTTGACGGTGTGCTCATTCCGACGCTTGCATTGTTTTCCTCCTTCGGTCCGGTGATTGCGCTGGCAAATCTGGGTAGCACACTGCAAAATACGTTTGCGGCAGGCAATCGAGTATTGGATATTTTAGAAGAGTCCCCGCTTGTTGAAGAAGTTACCGGCATGCCGGAGCGCTCTTTCACCGGTGCAGCGGCGCAAAACGTCACGTTTTCTTATGGACAGGAAAACATTTTGTCAGATGTTTCCCTGACCATTCCAAAGAATTCTGTGATCGGGATTGCAGGGCGCAGTGGAAGTGGAAAGTCCACACTGCTCAAGCTGTTTATGCGGTTTTGGAACGTGGAGCTTGGGGATGTGAAGCTATCTGAAACGAATATAGAAGAAATCAATACGAAAAACCTGAGGGAGATGGAAAGCTTTGTTACACAGGAGACACATTTGTTTCATGACAGCATCAGAAACAATCTGAGGATTGCAAAATTGGATGCCACGGATGAAGAAATCGAAATAGCCTGTAAAAAAGCATCGGTGCATGATTTCATCATGACACTTCCCAACGGCTATGACACGGCGATAGGAGAGTTGGGTGACACCCTTTCAGGAGGGGAACGGCAAAGGTTGGGGCTGGCAAGGGCTTTTTTGCATGATGCTCCGTTTGTGCTACTGGATGAGCCTACCAGTAATCTGGACAGCTTGAACGAGGCGGTCATTCTCAAATCCCTGCATGAGGAGCGCCGGGGAAAGACGGTGGTGCTTGTATCCCACCGGCAATCTACGATGCGGATTGCCGATCAGGTTTATTCCGTAGAAAATGGAAGGATGAGCTGATGGCAAACTGTGTAGAAGCAAAACGGGAACGGGAAAAGAAATTGGTCTCACAGATGATTGCCCTGTACTGCACAAAACAACACCATACAAAGGGGGAACTGTGCGCCGAATGTGCGGAACTGGATGCATATGCCAGGGACAGATCGGAAAAATGCCCGTTCATGGAGATGAAAACTTTTTGTTCTAATTGTAAAGTACATTGTTATAAGCCGGATATGCGCGAGAAAATCCGGGCAGTCATGCGATTTTCCGGACCACGTATGCTGCTATATCATCCTGCCATAGCCATTCGGCATATGATAGAAACAAAAAAGGAAAAAAAGCGATTGGAGGAGAATCAATGAAGCTGAAAAAGATGCTATATCTTGCCCTTGGGTGCATTGGACTGGTATTCGGGGCTGTGGGAGCCGTTATACCGTTGCTGCCATCATTCCCTTTTTTGCTGCTGGCGGCATTTGGCTTTGCCAAAAGCTCAGAAAAGCTGCACCGCTGGTTTATCAACACAAGATTGTACAAAAATAACCTGCAAAGCTATGTAAATGGTCAGGGAATGACGTGGAAAACAAAAATCCGTATCATGGTCACTGTCACAATCCTTATGACGATCGGTTTTATCATGATGAATGAGATTGTGGTCGGACGGATTATTCTGGCGATTGTTTGGTTATTCCATATTGTTTATTTTATTCTTGGAGTTAAAACGATAAAAGTACAGGAATGATTAGGGATCAGCCCAAAAAGGCTGATCCCTATGTGAGGAATTGATTCAGTTACCGGGAGGCAGGAGATTCGTCATACTGCGCAGGCTGACGCCCAGTGTAGATAAGTTGTGGAGCATGGCGGAGGTGGCAGGTGCCAAGACGCCCACAGCGCCGAGGGCAATCAATCCACCGTTAAAGCCGATGACAAAACGATAGTTGGAGCGGATGCGGCGCATCAGATGTTCCGAAAGGATGCGCAGGCTCACCAGCTCGAACAAGTCGTCTGCCGCGATGGTGATGTCAGCGATTTCACGGGCGATGGCGGCGCCGTCACTGATGGCTATCCCTACGTTTGCTGCGGACAGGGCAGGGGAGTCGTTGATGCCATCACCGATCATGATTACGGTGTGACCTTGTTCCCGTTCCCCCTGTACGAATCGCGCCTTGTCTTCTGGCAGGATCTCAGAACAATATTCGTCCACACCTAGTTGGGCAGCGATGGCAGCAGCGGTGCGTTCGCTGTCGCCTGTGAGCATAACGAGTTTGGATACGCCGAGATCGCGCAGAGCAGATACCACCTGAGCGGCTTCCATGCGCAGAGGATCTGAGATGCAGATCACAGCGGCAAGTACGCCACCGATGGCTAGATACAGATGGCTGTATTCACCAGGCAGGGAGTCAAATGCGACCTGCCCTTCTGGAGGAACCGCACAGCCCTCGTCTTCAAAGACAAAATGAGCGCTTCCGATAATCACCCGATGACCGTCCACGGTACTGGCGATGCCGTGAGCGACCAGATATTCCACTTGAGAATGCATTTCTTCGTGGGCAAGTCCCCGATCCCGCGCGGCCTGAACGACGGCATTGGCCATCGAGTGGGGAAAATGCTCTTCCAGGCAAGCGGCCAAGCGGAGCATTTCGCTCTCGTCGTGATCGCCGAAAGGGATGACCTGAGCCACTACAGGGCTTGCGTGGGTCAGGGTACCCGTCTTATCAAAAATAAAGGTATCCGCCTGAGCGATTGCTTCCAGATATTTACCGCCTTTGACAGTGATACGGCTGCGGCTTGCTTCTCTCATGGCAGACAGTACTGCCAGGGGCATGGACAGCTTTAATGCGCAGGAAAAGTCCACCATTAGTACAGATAAAGCACGGGTTACATTTCGGGTGAGCAGATAAACCAGTGCACTGCCCGCCAGTGTATAGGGAACCAACTTGTCGGCCAGATTTGCCGCCTGGCTCTCTGCCATAGATTTTAACTTTTCCGACTGCTCAATCATGGTCACAATCTTATCGTAGCGCCCTTCTCCGGACTGCTGCGTAACCGTGAGTACGCATTCCCCTTCCTCCACCACAGTGCCGGCGTAGACACAGGATTGAGGTCGCTTGGGGACAGGGATGGACTCGCCCGTAAGGGATGACTGGTTGACCATGACTTCTCCCTCCTGGATGATGCCGTCCAAGGGGATCATACCGCCCATGCGCACAGATACCTGGTCACCGACCTCAACCTGATGGAGCGGGACAAGCACCTCTCTGTCTTGTGTTTTGAGCCACACACGGTCAATATTCAGCGACATGCTTCGAGCCAGATCGTCCACGGACTTTTTATGGGTCCATTCCTCCAAAAGTTCTCCCAAGCGCAGGAGGAACATCACTGAGGCAGCGGTGCGGAAATCTCCGCGTACCATCGACAGCCCCACAGAGATTCCGTCCAGCACCTCGACATGAAGACGTCCGTGCAAGACACAGCGCAGTGCACGGAGCAGATAAGGGATTGAACTGCCAATCGTAAACGCCACCCGCAGAGGGGCGGGGAAGAACAGGAAACGAACCGTCCGAAAAGCTATCATCCCAACCAATTTTTCCTTATAGATCTGGTTGAGGGTTCGGCTGCTGTGCATGCGGGCAAGTTCACCCAGCGCTTTGTCCTGATAGGAAAAATTGCTCAAAGCATTCAACAGGTTGCGGCGGCTGCCACGGTATTTGATGATTGCACAGCGGGTGTGTTCGTGGACGGTTACCTGTTCGACCTGATCCAGGCTTTGAAGCCAGGTCTCCAGCAAATCTGCCTGCTCCAATGTCATACGGGTTTGAACCATCTGTACCCGGAGCCGACCGCGGCATTCGTGTTTGATATGAAATTTCATGGTTGCCTCCATAGAACAGAGGGATCGCCTCCCGGCGACCCCTCGTACTTTTTCTTACGCCTCGGCGCTGTCTGCTTCCGTTGCATCTTCCGCTTGAGCGCGCTGTTCATTGATCTCCTTCGCGGACGCCAGAATATCGGCTGCATTCTCCTGTACGGTAGTAACCGTCTCCATCACAGTCTCTTTCATCCGCAGAACAGCGGCGGTAGTATGTGTATAGACTTTTTTTGCATCTTTACTGGACAGCAGTTTGATCCCGGCAGATCCAAACAGCGTTCCACCTGCAAACAGACCCAATCCTTTGTACAGATCCATTTTGTTTTCACCTCTCAATCAGCGATGGCGATACCCGGTGATGATAGCCATGACCATACAAATCACAGCGCCCCAGGCCCAGAAGCGATGATGTTTCATGTAGGGGTTCCCTCCTTCTCCAGGCAACGGCATTCAATATTCATACATTATAACTCATCCAGCATCAGATTTTCGCTCTGATTTGGACAGGATAAAGCGGTAATAGACATTTTTTTTGCTGATCGACGGTATTGCGCAGGGGACAGTTGATAATGAGCTTTAAATACCGAACCAAATTGACTGACGCTGCCATAGCCAACCGCAGCCGCAATTTGAACAATGCTTTGATCTGTAGAAGACAAAAGCTGTGCCGCTTGTGCCATACGGTGACGGAGCAAATATTGATGGATAGGAATTCCGTAGAGCTGCCGGAAGCAGTTTTTCAACGTTGTGCTGGAGACATGAAACTGAATTGCCAACTGTTGAATGGTCAGACGCTGATCCAGATGTTTCAACATATAGTCGTGGATTTCCTTCGCAGTCTGGATCTGATGGCGGTCACGATAGTCGGTCGGAGAAGGTTGGTTCAGAACCGGTTCACCAGCGCGTAACAGGTAAAGCAATTCCAGCGTTTTAAGCGCACAGTAGCTTCCCTGACGGCAAGTCGGAAGACAGTCCAGTACGCCGAACAGCGCGTCACACCACAGGGCATTCTCAAGGACAGCGCAGCCGGGTAGACTTTGCAAGGGACAAGCAGAGTCGGCGGCAGTCAGTTCTGGATGGATGGAAGTCAGCCGAGTCAAGGCGCATCGTTTGTCCTCCTGCACCAGCACACCTTGAAAGCGTTGCTGAGAAAAACGGAACAGACCATCTCTCACACGATCGGAAAGAAACAATGCGCCGCCGGCGCGCAGCGATAGAGAAGAGCCGTTGGAAAATTCCAGCATGAACTCACCTTCATGGCAAAATAAGATCTCCAATCGACCGTCTGTCTGACCAGACAGGCACAGCTTGTCCGGAGGGGAACCGTCCAACATATAGATCTCAGTGCCGCCAGTAGCCATAGAAGTTCGATCCCAACCGGTCCATGATAAAAGAACATCCAGCATGATGTTATTTTCCGAAGGAGAAGAAGCTCTTCTTATGATAAGGAGCGGACTGGATGGACAAAACCTGATATCCGGTGGCGGAGATCACCTGCCGGATGCGATCCTCGTCCAGGGGCGTTTCTGACAGGATCTGCGTATGACCTTTGCTATGGGAAGAAGAGACTTTTTTTACCGGAAAGGCTTGGCGGATGGCGTTGTTGACGTGAGCTTCACACATGGAGCAGGCCATTCCCTCCACGGCGATGGTATATTGGATCATAGTACGTTCCTCCAAAAAGTAGTTAGCGTTAACTAACTAAAGGATATCATGACAGTGGAAGAAAGTCAATCCCGACAGATGATTTTGATAAAGTTATAAAGAAATAAGGATAATTTTTCGAGAGCCATAGATCGATGATAATTAGGCTTATCGGTACTGAATATAATCTAAAAACCGTTTTACAGCCAAAGATGAGGCTTTTTTATCGCGCAAGGCGAGACCAATATTTCGGTATGCGGGAACATCGAGTTCTTTTGCGACAATACGATATGGAATACGTTTTAAAATTAGCTCAGGCAAAATACTGATGCCAAGTCCGCTTTCTACCATTGACATGATGGCATAATCATCCCAGGTAATAAAGCGGACGTTGGGGGTTAGGTTATACCGCTGAAAAATCTCCGAAACTTCTGCCTTTGCGCCTTTTTCAAGAAGCATAAACGGGTCATTACACAACGCCGATACGGGCAATTTTTCACAATTTGCCAACGGATGATTTTCGGGCAGGACGGCAAGTAGTTTATCCTGCTCCAAAAAAATTGTTTCGAAATTTGAATGTGTAGGCAAACGCAAAAAACCGCAATCCACACGTCCGCTTGCAATCCATTCTTCAATTTCAGTATAATCTCCAAGCAATAATTCGTAGTCGATATGGGGATAGTCTTTCTGAAAGTGACGGATGATATTGGGCAGCCAATGGGTGGCTACACTGGAAAATGTGCCAATACGAATGAAACCTGACTGGAGTCCATTCAGTTCGTCTACCTGCGCCTGTAATTTTTGATATTCATTGCATAGATTTTTCGCGTAAGGCAACAGTTTCATCCCATCGGAGGTCAATTGCACCCCGGCACGGCTTCTCTCTAAAAGTGTGACCTTCCATTCTTTTTCCAGATCATGGATCATACGGCTGACCCCTGATTGTGAGTAGTTCAGCATTTGTGCAGCTTTTGTAAAACTGCCATATTCAACAGCACGGATAAAGGCCATATATTTTAGAATGTTCATATCCATTTGGCTTCCTCTTTCTATCTGATTTTGTGATCTTATACATGATAAACATTCGTTTTTGTTATGATCGGTTTTATGATACCCTATATATATGAGTTTTTCAAGTGAAAAAGAGGGGTACACAACGATGTTTTATGTAAGTGATATTTATCGGACAGAACCAGTCACTTTTGATACTGCGCTGCAGGAAAAAACTTATCAAACGCTTCGAACGTTACATATTCCATATGAGCGTGTTGAAACAGATGAAGCAATCACAATGGAGGATTGCCTTGAAATTGACAAAAAATTGTCCATGAAAATGGTCAAGACTTTATTTTTGTGCAATCGACAACAGACAGCTTTTTATCTATTTGTTACTGCGGGGAATAAACCGTTTCGGTCAAAACATTTTAGTGCAGCGTTAGGAATTTCTCGCGTTTCGTTTGCTCCTGCACAGTTGCTGTCTCAAATGCTTGCGGTAAAGATTGGGGCGGCTACAATTTTCAGCACTTTGCTTGATACAGATCATGCCATTCAAATCGTAATTGACAAAGATGTTCTGACAGAAAAATGGTACGGTTGCAGCGATGGTACGACTACAGGTTATATAAAAATCAAAACCCAGCAGATCATACATACATTTCTGCCGTACAGCAAACATACCCCTACCATTATTGAGGTGTAAGATGAAACAGGCATATCTCAAATACATACTTGCCCTAATCCTTTTTGGATCAAACGGTATTGTCGCCAGCCATATTGGATTGTCCAGTTATGAGATTGTATTGCTCCGTTCTCTGTTGGGAAGCATTTTGTTGGTGGCGTTGTTTTTTCTGACTGGACATGAGCTGACAGCACGGCAATATAAACGGGATTTACTGTTTATCGCGCTATCGGGCATCGCTATGGCAGCCAATTGGTTGCTGCTCTTTGAAGCATACGTACAGATAGGCGTTAGCTTGGGAATGTTAATCAACTATTGTGGTCCGGCTATTGTTGTTGCTCTTTCATCGTTGCTGTTCAAGGAGCGTCTTGCATGGAATCAAGCGATTGCGCTGCTTGCGGCATTGTTTGGCGCTATTTTAATCAGCGGACAAGCTATGATTGATGGTCTTAGTATATGGGGATTGCTTTGTGCTGTTCTTTCGGCGTTCGCTTATGCGGCTATGGTCATTTTAAATAAGAAGTCGATCAATATAATGGGGATGGAAAATGCAATGCTGCAACTGCTGTTTGCGTTTGTTACAATCGCTGTTTTTGTTGGTTATAAGCTAGGGTTTGCCATTGAAATTGAAACCGGGGACTGGATTCCAATTTTATGGCTTGGTTTCATCAATACTGGAATAAGCTGTTATTTCTACTTTTCCTCGATTGGACGATTACCTGTGCAAACCGTAGCAATTTGCGGCTATTTAGAGCCGTTGTCTGCCGTTTTGCTGTCAGTGGTGTTTCTACACGAGAGTATGCTCCCGGTGAAGATACTCGGTACTGTTTTGATTGTCGGCGGGGCGCTGTTTGGAGAATGTGCGTTTAATAGAAAGTGTTCCGTGTGACGGATGGGTTTCTCACTCCGGCAATCGCATCGGACGCAAGCGCAATCCACATGTATTTTTCAATGAAACGTTCAAACGATTGTTTCATAATCCCAACGATTACAAAGATTTCCACACCCGAAAATGCTAAAACTCCCAACCGGGAATCATCCCGGAGGGGAGTTGTTTTTTGATAACAGGCGAGAAATCCTACATTTTATGGCGTGTAAATAAAAAAAGAACAGTAATTTCGATACCAATGGCATCAGAATTGCGGTTCTTAATTGGTTCAGACAGGCATAAAAAAAT
>CALWUF010000012.1 GCA_944384655.1 uncultured Butyricicoccus sp.
TAATAGATTATCTATTTTTGAATAACCAGTTTGTATTTTTTAACATGCAACAATCACTTTTCCTGTTTTTCTTGGAATATATTGCAATGATGAGTTTGTGGGCTTGTATTTCTTATTATGTTTCTCAAATTCTAAATAGTGTCTACACGAAATTATGCTAAAACGGCAGACCAAATCCATCGTGTAAACGCTATCTACAGTTCTCTTTACCTCTCTGTTCACCTTCGCGCTCTCCATCAATGAAGGCATCCAGCGGTTTAACTTCTGCCAAGTGGGAGGTTTTTCGCATAGAGGCTTCAAGTACCTCGCTGAAGCGAAGTTCGACGAACGGAAGGCAGGAAACTTCGTCATTTTGCGCGGTTTTCCCATAGAATCGGCTTGACAAAGTTTTTCATACCATGATAAAATAAGAAAAGTATAATTTCATAGTACGATTGAGGCGCGGTTTTCATCAGTACTGTCCGACCAGGAGGCGAATGCTCCTATGACCGGATACAAAAGGGTCTGCCGCCGAAGAGGACGTTTTGTTCGCTGACGTCTGTCTGGACGGGTATGAGAACATCTGCCCGGCTGTCACCGGTTTGCTCCCGTGATGTGCTATCGCTACTTGTTTCCTGTACAGATTGGTGCAGGCGTTTCGTTCCGCATCTCCGGCCGGCTTTTCCGACCGGCTTTTTATTGCTCAAAAAAATGGCGCAAACTGCGTGCTGCGGACTATACTAAAATGAATGAAAAAACATTTGCTTTTCAGGAGGACATTCAATATGAAGAATTACAGAGTTGGCATTATCGGTGCGACCGGCATGGTCGGTCAGCGTTTTGTCACCTTGCTCGCAGACCATCCGTGGTTTACCATCACTGCTATTGCAGCCAGTGGTCGCAATAAGGGTAAAACCTATGCGGAAGCTGTTGAAGGTCGCTGGAAGATGACCACACCGATGCCGGAGAATGTCAAAAATATGGTTCTGTACGACGCGGAGGCAGATGCAGAGGAATTCGTTTCCAAGGTTGATTTTACTTTCTGCGCAGTCAATATGAAAAAGGATGTCATCCGTGCACTGGAGGAAACGTATGCAAAGCTGGAATGCCCTGTGATTTCTAATAACAGTGCGCATCGCTTTACCAAGGATGTTCCGATGATTATTCCGGAAGTCAACCCAGATCATGCAAAAATCATCCCAGCTCAACGCGAGCGTCTGGGTACGAAGCGCGGTTTTATTGCCGTCAAGTCCAATTGCTCCATCCAGTCCTATGTTCCGGCGCTGACTGCACTCAAGAGCTTTGGTATTGAAAAGATTGCTGTCTGCACCTATCAGGCAATTTCCGGCGCTGGCAAGACGTTTGATACCTGGCCGGAAATGATTGATAATGTCATTCCGTACATCGGCGGCGAAGAAGAAAAGTCTGAAAAAGAACCGATGAAAGTTTGGGGTCACATCGAAGGCAATGAAATCGTCGCAGCTTCTGAGCCGGTAATCTCTGCTCAGTGCCTGCGTGTTCCGGTCAGCGATGGTCATACCGCTGCCGCTTTTGTCAAGTTTAAGAATAAACCGACCAGGGAACAGATTTTGGAAGCATGGGCAACTTACAGCGGTCGCGCACAAGAACTCAATCTGCCCAGTGCACCCAAGCAGTTCCTGCATTATTTTGAAGAAGATGACCGCCCGCAGGCGCGTCTGGACCGCAATTTGGAAGGCGGCATGGCCGTTTCCATCGGCAGACTGCGTGACGACGTTATTTTTGATTATCGTTTTATCAGCCTGTCTCATAACACCCTGCGCGGTGCAGCAGGCGGTGCTGTCGAAATGGCAGAGCTGCTGTGTGCCGAGGGCTATATGAATTGATTTTCTCAACAACAGTACTTGTTTTCCGGGTTCACCAAAACCGGAAAGCAAGTCGATGGGAGAGTAAATAGATACCAATTTGATCGGAGGGAAAACTTCATGAAACAGCCTATCTTTACAGGCGCGAACGTCGCCATTATCACACCGATGACTGCTACTGACATCAATTATCCCGAGTTTAAGCGCATCATTGACGACCAGATCAATCGTGGCATTGATTCCATCACGATCTGTGGCACAACTGGCGAGGGTTCCACCCTGACCGATAAAGAACACAAGGAAGCCATCCAGTTCTGTATCGATTATGTCAATGGTCGAGTTCCAGTTATCGCAGGCACTGGTTCCAATGATACCCAGTATGCCATCGAACTGGGCAAATTCGCGTCCCAGGCGGGCGCCGACGGTTTGTTGACAGTCACCCCATATTATAACAAAACCACACAGCAGGGTCTGATCAAGCATTTTTATATGCTGGCAGATGCAACACCGACCCCGATCGTTATCTACAACGTACCGAGCCGCACGGGTATGACCATCAAGGCACAAACCTATTTTGAACTTTCCAAGCATCCGAATATCAATGGCGCCAAGGAAGCCTCCGGTGATTTTTCCCTGTTGGCAGAAGCCATGCGTCTGTGCGGCGATGAGCTGAATTTCTGGTCCGGCAACGATGATATGATCGTGCCGCTCATGGCAATGGGTGGCAAGGGCGTTATCTCTGTCTTTGCAAATGTCGCTCCTGATATCGCGCACAGCATTGTACAGCATTGTCTCGACGGAAATTATGCAAAGGCTCGTGAGTTGCAGATTGGATATATTGATCTGATCAATGCCCTGTTCCTTGAAGTGAATCCAATCCCGGTTAAAATGGCAATGCGTTTCCTCGGATGGGATGTCGGTGAACTGCGCATGCCGCTCTGTGATATGACGGATGCTCATGTGGCACAGCTCAAGGCGGCTATGACTGCAGCGGGTCTCAAACTGGCTGAATAAGGAGCAAAACAGATGTTAAAAATTGGACTTTGTGGCTGTAATGGTCGCATGGGCAAAGTCATCACAGACATTGTCTCCAAAAAAGAAACGATGAAGATCGTCGCAGGCTTTGATGCCTATACCGAAAAACTTGCAGATTATCCGGTTTATGCTGATCCACATGAGTTTACTGGTGCATGTGACGTTATCATTGATTTTTCCAATGCAAATTCGCTGGAAATATTGCTGGATTACTGCAAAAAAACCAAAACACCAGTTGTCATCTGCACAACCGGTCATAGCAAAGAACAGCTTGCAGAAATACGTACAGCATCTGCTGAAATCCCGGTTTTCCGTTCAGGCAATATGTCTATCGGTATCAATCTGATGATGGATCTGCTGCGCAAGGCAGCTTCTGTCCTCGGCGACGGCTATGATGTGGAAATTACTGAAAAACATCACAATCAGAAGTTAGATGCCCCATCCGGTACGGCATTGATGCTGGCCGATGCAGTCAGCGAAGCGTTGCCATATGATGCGGAATATGTCTATGACCGCCATGAACGCCGTATGAAGCGTCCAGCGCATGAAATCGGCATTCATACTGTCCGGGGCGGCACGATTGTCGGTGAGCATGAGGTTTTATTCGCAGGGCGTGACGAACTGATTGAAATTCGTCATGTCGCGTTGTCTCGTGAGGTCTTCGCTGTTGGTGCTGTCGATGCAGCCGCTTTTCTCAGTGCACAAACGCAACCGGGCATGTATGACATGTCAGATGTCATCGCTGCAAAATAATGGTTATCCAACAAATAATCCCTCAGATCGGTGGTCTGAGGGATTGTTTTATGATTTTCTTTGTTTTTTCGTCAGCGCACAGCCTGTCGCCATCAAACAATCAATTTGGGGATGGGAATAGGAATTGCGGGCAAATGAAATACGACTCTGCCCCAAATGACAGTTCTTACCCTTGATTTTGTCTATACTTTGCGATATGATAGAAAACATATCATTCCGGGCAGAAATGATGACTGCTGCAAGGGGATAAGGAGGCAGGCGCGCTGTACTCGCGCCAATGATAGGAACAATGAAAACAAGTGATTTTTATTATGAATTACCGGAACGGTTGATTGCGCAGACACCACTGGATCATCGCGACAAATCGCGTCTGCTTGCGCTCTGCAAGGACACCGGTGAAATTCAGCACAAGCATTTTTACAATCTGCCGGATTTCCTGCATCCGGGAGATACGCTGGTGCTCAACAATTCCCG
This sequence comes from uncultured Butyricicoccus sp., assembly GCA_944384655.1. Lineage (GTDB taxonomy): Bacteria > Bacillota > Clostridia > Oscillospirales > Butyricicoccaceae > Butyricicoccus_A. The sequence goes on from CALWUF010000012.1 coordinate 4,086, forward strand.
CGTTATCCCGGCGCGGTTGCTGGGTGTGCGCGAGGATACTGGCTATCCGATTGAGTTGGTGTTGTTGACGGACAAGGGCGATGGTGTGTGGGAATGCTTAACTCGTCCGGGCAAAAAATGCCGTGAGGGGGCAAAGCTGAGCTTCGGTGACGGCAAATTGACTGCAACCGTAGAGGAAATTCTGCCGGATGGCGGAAATCGTCTGATCCGTTTTCATTATGAGGGTATTTTTCTCGAAATTTTGGAAGAATTGGGCATGATGCCGCTGCCGCCATATATTAAGGAAAAACTGAATGATCCAGAACGGTATCAGACGGTTTACAGTAAGTTACCCGGTTCTGCTGCTGCACCGACTGCTGGTCTGCATTTTACGCCGGAGCTGCTCGAAACCATTCAGGCAATGGGCGTCAATATCGCGTATGTGACACTGCATGTGGGTTTGGGTACATTCCGTCCGGTCAAAGTGGATGATGTCCAGAATCATGTCATGCATTCGGAATTTTATATGTTGGACGAGAAAAATGCATCGATCATCAACAATACGCATAAAAATGGCGGTCGTATTTTTGCTGTCGGCACAACAGCAACCCGTACGTTGGAAACGATTGCGTCGGAGGATGGTTTCGTGCATGCCTGCTCTGGATGGACCAATATTTTTATTTATCCAGGTTATCAGTTTAAGGCAATTGATTGTCTTGTGACCAATTTTCATTTGCCAGAGAGTACATTGATGATGTTGATTTCCGCTTTTGCGGGACGTGATATGATTATGAATGCCTATCAAATTGCTGTCGAACAGGAATACCGCTTTTTCAGCTTTGGTGACAGCATGTTGATCTATACCGAACACAAGGAGGATGCAAATGTTTAAGGTACTGCGCACAGAGGGCAATGCCCGCCGCGGTGAATTTACCTGTGCTCATGGCACAGTACAGACGCCGGTTTTTCAGAATGTCGGCACACAGGGTGCAATCAAAGGCGCAGTTTCTGCACAGGATTTGAAAGAATTGGGTTGTCAGATTGAGCTTTCCAATACGTATCATCTGCATGTGCGTCCAGGCGACCAGATTGTACGCGCAATGGGCGGTTTGCATAAGTTTATGAATTGGGATGGTCCGATTTTGACTGACAGCGGTGGATTTCAGGTATTTTCATTGTCTTCTTTGCGCCGCATCAAAGAAGAAGGGGTCTATTTCTCTTCCCATGTTGACGGCAGAAAGATTTTTATGGGACCAGAAGAAAGTATGCAGATTCAGTCCAATCTCGGTTCTGATATTGCGATGGCATTTGACGAATGTTGTGAAAATCCGTCGCCGTATGAATATGTCAAAAAATCCTGTGAACGCACGACGCGTTGGTTGTATCGCTGCAAAAAAGAATTGGATCGTCTGAACAGCCTGCCGACGACGGTCAATCCACAGCAGATGTTGTTTGGAATCAATCAGGGCGGCACATATGATGACCTGCGCATTCAACATATGAAGGATATTGCGCAGCTTGACCTGCCGGGTTATGCCATCGGAGGTCTTGCAGTGGGTGAATCTACCGAGACGATGTACCATATTCTCGATGTTGTCCTGCCGCATGCGCCGCAGGATAAGCCTCGTTATTTGATGGGTGTCGGCACGCCCTCCAATATCATCGAAGCCGTTTGGCGCGGCGTGGATTTCTTTGACTGTGTCATGCCCACGCGCAATGCGCGTCATGGACATCTGTTCACTTGGGATGGCATCCGCAATTTAAATAATGCAAAATATCAATTGGATGAAAACCCGATTGATGAACGTTGTTCCTGTCCGGTTTGCCGCAATTACAGCAGAGCATATATCCGTCATCTGCTCAAATCAGGTGAAATGCTCGGTCAACGCTTGGCGGTTATGCATAATTTATGGTTTTATAACAATCTGATGACGCAAATCCGCAAGACCCTGGATGATGGGGATTTTGCTGCATTCCGTGCACAGTGGAGCGATCGGCTCAGTCGGCGTATATAATGAAAACCGCTGCCGGTGTAAAAGCCCCTGGTTCTGTGGGTGGCGTTTCAATTGAACAGATTCTCATGGATGAGAACAACTTTTTGTGAAAAAATGGTTTGTTTGTGCCACAAATGTATGCTTCTGTGTTATACTTGCTTTGAAGATATTTTGCTTTTGTGAACACTGATTTTTTTGATGCATAAGGAGGAAACCTATGGGAGGATTTTTTGGCGTTGCTGCCAAGGAGGACTGCGTCTTTGACCTGTTTTTTGGAACAGACTATCATTCTCATCTCGGGACAAGGCGCGGCGGTATGGCGGTATACGGTGAAAACGGTTTTGACCGCTCGATTCATAACATTGAAAATGCACCGTTCCGCACAAAGTTTGACAAAGATGTTCAGGAGATGAAAGGCAATTTGGGTATCGGCTGTATTTCCGATTACGAGCCGCAGCCACTCATTGTACGGTCGCATCATGGTACGTATGCCATTACAACGGTCAGCAAGATCAATAACACCGATGAAATCGTCAGCAGCATTTTCGACAATGGGAATTCGCATTTTCTGGAGATGAGCGGCGGTGATGTCAATCCGACGGAGCTGGTCGCAGCGATGATTAACCAAAAAGAAAACCTCATCGAGGGCATTCAATATGCATTGGAGACCATTGACGGTTCATTGACGTTGATGCTTATGACCCCAAAAGGCATTTATGCGGCGAGAGACAAATATGGCAGAACACCGATTGCCATTGGTCGAAAGGAAGACGCGTATTGCATCGCCTTTGAAAAGTTCTCTTATCTCAATCTCGGCTATCAGGATTATAAAGAACTTGGTCCAGGTGAAATTGATGTTGTGACGCCAGAGGGCGTGAAGACATTGATTTCACCTGGAAAAGACATGAAGATCTGTACATTTCTCTGGGTATATTATGGGTATCCATCCAGTTCATATGAGGGTGTGAGCGTGGAACAAATGCGATACCGCTGTGGGCAGAAAATGGCGAAACGCGACCATGTCCGTCCGGACACTGTTGCAGGCGTACCGGATTCCGGTATTGCACATGCAGTTGGGTATTCCAATGCGTCAGGGATTCCATATTCCCGTCCGTTTATCAAGTATACGCCAACCTGGCCGCGTTCATTTATGCCGACAATTCAAAGCAGGCGCAATCTGATTGCAAAAATGAAATTGATCCCTGTGCACGACCTTATCCTCGGCAAACGGCTGATGTTGATTGATGATTCCATTGTTCGCGGTACACAGATGCGTGAAACAACAGAATTTCTGTATCAGAGCGGCGCGGAAGAGGTACATATCCGTTCAGCCTGTCCGCCGCTGGTATATGGCTGTAAATATCTGAATTTCTCGCGCTCATCGTCGGAAATGGATTTGATCACTCGCCGTGTCATCGCACGGTTGGAAGGCACAGAGGAGGTCTCTGAGGAAGTTCTCCAACAGTATACCGATCCGGAATCTCTGAAGTATGACACAATGGTTGAAGAGATTCGAAAGGAATTGGACTTTACGACGTTGCGTTACAACCGTCTGGATGATATGTTGGAAGCAGTTGGTATTCCGAAGGAAAACCTGTGCACCTATTGTTGGGATGGCAGGGAATAATCAAATCGATCATACAGAATAAAATACAGCGAGAGAAGCTCTCGAAAAACAAGGGCTTTTCTCGCTGTTTTATATTGTCTGAAGGAAAAATTCAGGAAGAATGTGGTTTTTTGCTGGAAGAAGAGGTCATATCCTGATACTGCTCGAAGGAACTGGTATTATTTCGGTAAGCTTTGGGGGTTGTCCCTGTGATACGCTTAAACAGGCGGCTGAAGTAATAGACATCCGGGATACCGCATTTTAATGCGATTGATTTGATGGGCATGTCTGTACTGGTCAGTAGCTTTTGTGCATGGGAAATACGGCGATGGTTGACAAAATCCGTAAGAGACATACCCATTTCCTTTTTAAATAATGTGGACAGATAACTCGCATTGACCGAAAGGCGCTCCGAAAGGGATTTCAGACTGAGGTCAGCGCACAGTTCTGTGTCCACGTAAGTAATGATTTTCTGAGTCAGTAAAGAATAATTTTTTAAGTTATGCTTGCGAACCAGCAGACAATACGTGCGAATCATACTCGAACGGAAGCTTTTGCACTGTTCAATGCTGGATAGCTGTTCAATCAGTTGGATATTTCGATTGGATATACAATCAATATGGATCGGATGCACACCCGCCTGTTCTACAGTTTTGCGGAGCAGGGTATTGAGTGTAATCGTATAGTCCTTGTTGTCACGCAACTCATTGGCCAGACGTTGAGGCAACAGATGTAAGGTCCAGCTCGCGCAATATTCCAGCGCTTTGCTCTCATTTCCGTTGGCAACAGCGGTGAGCGTTGCGTTCTCCAACTCATACCGCTTTTCAATCATCTGAATGCTCAGAAATGGTTTATCCGGGACGCGATAATAGTTATCGTAATTTTTAAACAGCTCATCGAAGGAAGAAAAATCTGCATAGATCGCCTCGTAGTTGTTTTCTCCAAACAGATGGTTGCCCAGTATGGTAAAAACACTGAGATATAGGGTTTGTGCGGGGATAAATACGATGTGGTAATAATGATCGCGCAGGTGGTCATGCAGTTCGGCCGGGATGTTCAACTTTTCGAAGATCTGTGCCAAGCGTGCGGAACGGATTTCTTCAAACAATACCGGACCGCATACGAGCATTTTATCACTGTCCGGCAGCCGGATAAAAGTATAATTGAATTGAAAATCATCCGTGATATGATAAATTTTGTTTTTCTGAAGCGTGGTAAACCAATGGTTTAGCTCTTGTACGGAGGAACTGTCTGAATGCAGGATATTTTCACGCAGTCCCATGTCAAGCCAGCGCCAATTTTCGCAGGGCGGTTTGAAAAAGCATACAGGGATATGATTGATTTTCAAAAACTGATATACAAAATCGATAGAAGTGTTTTCCATGACGAATCCTTTCCAAAGAAACACAAAAAAACGCTGATTTGTCGTTTGGGTCAAGCTGTATCAGATGTTTTGCCGATGGATAGTTTTTTGATTTTTTTGTATAACTTTTGGGTTAAATTGATGTAATCAAAAAAACAGACAAAAACAACTGAAAATTCTGCATGGCAAATCGTTGAGATTACTAATATAATAACTCTAACAAAAAAATAAAAAAGCGCAATAAAAATTGTGCAGAAAGTTAGACCTTCTTTGTGGATTTCACAGTTAAAAAATAATTATAAAGGGAAAAATTGTTAATATATACAACGAATTACCATTTAATTTAAACAAGTATCTAAAAAAATGTTTTTTAAAAAAACAAAATTGCAAAGAGAGGTGTTAAAATAATGCTAAAATATTCGATGCTATATCCAGAAAACACCTGCTCCCGACGGTTTCTCAATCTGAGCGGGATGTGGAAATTCCAGACAGACCCACAGTCCTGTGGCGTAGAGCAGGGCTGGAATGATGGTCTCCCATCGCCTGATATGATTCCCGTGCCGGCCAGCTTTGCTGATTTTTATACTGACAAGGAAACACGCGAATTTTGTGGCGACTTTTGGTATGAAACAGATGTTTTTGTTCCGGATGAGTGGAAGGGAAGAGAGCTTGACCTTCGCTTTGGCAGCGTGACTCATCGTGCCACGGTTTACTTCAACGGCGTGGAACTTGCGACGCATGAGGGTGGCTTCCTGCCTTTCTGCGTCAGAATCACAGAAATTGCGCACTATGGTGCAAATAATAAGCTCGTCGTTCTCGGCAACAATGAGCTGAGTGAAACCACACTCCCATGCGGTTCGGTTTCCACTTTGCCGAGCGGACGTAAGATTGCAAAACCATATTTTGATTTTTATAACTATTCAGGTATTCATCGACCGGTTTGGCTGGTTGCAACGCCGAAAGAATCGATCTTTGACTTCTCCGTATCGCATGCCATCCATGGCGCTGATGCAGTTGTCACATATCATACCATCACCACAGGAGACAACGATGTTGCGATTGAGGTAAAGGATGCGACCGGAAATACGGTTGCCACTGCAACAGGCAAGGATGGGGAAATTACAATCCCGGATGTCCGCTTGTGGAAGGTGCGCGATGCATATCTGTATCAGTTCATTGTCCGTATTGTCGATGGGGAAACGATTATCGATGAATATATCGAAAATATCGGCGTTCGTACAGTTGCAATTCGGGACAATTGTATTTTGATCAACGACAAACCGGTGTATCTTAAGGGTTTTGGCAAACATGAAGACAGCGATATCGTTGGTCGCGGCTTCAACATCGGTGTAATGAAGCGCGACTTCGAGCTGATGAAGTGGATCGGTGCAAATAGTTTCCGCACCAGTCATTATCCATACAGCGAAGAACTTTATCAGATGGCAGATCGTGAGGGATTCCTGGTTATAGATGAAGTTCCGGCGGTCGGCATGTTCCCAAGCCTGATGAATTTTACAGATGCCTCCACGGGTAAACAGACTGCATTTTTTGCACAGCAGAGTGCACAGGAGCTACAAAAAAACCATTTGCTCCAAATAGAGGAAATGATTGCCCGCGATAAAAACCATGCCTGTGTATTCGCATGGAGCCTGCTCAATGAACCCGATACATTGGATGAGTCGTCCACGGTTTATTTTGAGAAAATTTTTGACCGTTGCCGTGAACTCGATCCACAGAAACGTCCGCGTACATTTGCGTTGCTAATGAATAGTACACCGGATAAGTGCAAATGCTGGCAGTTGTCAGATTTTATTTCGCTCAACCGCTATTTCGGTTGGTATGTTCTGGGTGGCGCGGACATTGAAAGCGCAGAGATTGCGTTCCGAAAAGAGATGGACGCATGGGCAGATCTGGTTGGCGACCGCCCGATGATCTTTACAGAGTATGGCGGCGATACCAATGGTCAGATGGATAAGCTCCCGAGCGTCATGTGGAGTCAGGAATATCAGATTGAGTGTCTTGATATGTGTCACCGCGTATTTGACAGCTATCCGTTTGTCAAGGGTGAACAAGTTTGGAACTTCGCAGATTTTCAGACGACAGAAGGCATTATGCGCATGGATGGCAACAAGAAAGGTATCTTTACCCGCCAGCGCCAGCCCAAGCGTGCCGCGTTCTATTTCAAGCAGCGCTGGGACAACTTGCCACTCGATTATAAATCCAGGTAAAATCAGCATGACTTTCATGCTGAAAAATATACAGTAAGGAGATTAGGAGGAACTCTAATGCGTAACGTGATTAACATCAATGCTGGTTGGAAGTTTATTCAAAAAAATGTTGGTCTTCCAAAGAGCATGCCGACCGATTGGCAGTGCATTGATCTGCCTCATACGTGGAATGCTGTTGATGGACATGATGGCAATGGCAGCTACGACCGCGGCACCTACTGGTATGCAAAGACCTTTGCAACACCGAAACAGCCGTTGGAAGGCGGACGTGTTTATGTGGAGATTCTGGCGGCAGGTCAGCAGGCTTCCGTATACGTCAATGGTGAAAAAGTCGTCTATCATGAGGGTGGATATTCCACGTTCCGTGCAGACATTACCGATCTGTGCAAAGACGGTGAGGAAAACCTGCTGGTTGTCGAGTGCAGCAACGTAAATAAGAGCAGTGTGTATCCACAGTCGGCAGATTTTACTTTCTACGGCGGTCTGTACCGAGGCGTGAATATTATCAGCGTACCGAATACCCATTTTGATCTGGATTTCTATGGCGGTTCCGGATTGTGTGTCACTCCAAAGCCTTGTGATTGCGGCGGTGCATGCTTTGAGATCAAGTCTTGGGTAAAGAATGCAGATGAAAACTTCACCGTTTTGTACACCATTGTGGATGAAGATGGCTGTGAGGTAGCTTCGGCATCCCGACCGGCAGACGATACAGCAACAACTGTTTATGTGCCGGATGCAGTGCTGTGGGATATTGATAACCCATATCTGTACACGGTAACCGCTACACTTCAGCGCCGCAATGAGGCGTATGATGAGGTGTCCGCAGATGTCGGTGTCCGCAGTTTTTCCTGTGATCCGGATAAGGGCTTTATCATCAATGGCAAGGCAACTCCGCTGCGTGGTGTAAGCCGTCATCAGGATATGCTGTACAAGGGCAATGCATTGACCCGCGAGGATCATTATAGAGATGCTGAGATCATTAAGGAATTGGGTGCAAATACCATCCGCCTGGCACACTATCAGCATTCTCAGGATTTTTATGATGCATGCGATCAATTGGGATTTATTGTTTGGGCAGAGATTCCGTTTATCAGTGTTATGAATGAGGATCCGCAGGCACATCAAAACTGCATCAGCCAGATGAAGGAATTGATTGTCCAGAATTATAACCATCCGTCCATTTGTTTCTGGGGCGTTTCCAATGAGATCCTGATCGGCGGTATTTCTGAGCAGTTGGTTGAAAACCACAAGGAACTCAATGCAATGTGCAAGGAAATGGATCCCAGTCGCCTGACTACCATCGCACATGTTTCAATGACCCCGATAGAAAGCCCGATGCATGGTATCACCGACGTGGAAAGCTACAACCATTACTTCGGCTGGTATGGCGGCGACATGAAGGACAATGGTCCGTGGTTTGATAACTTCCACAAGGTGCATCCCAATATCTGTGTTGGCGTTTCTGAGTACGGTTGTGAGGGTATTATCACGTATCACAGCTCGAATCCGATGTGCAAGGACTACACGGAGGAATATCAGGCGCTGTACCATGAGCATATGGCAAAGGTACTGGATGAGCGTCCATGGTTGTGGTCAAGCCATGTATGGAATATGTTCGACTTCGGTTGTGCAGCGCGCGATGAAGGCGGCGTAAAGGGTAGAAACAACAAGGGTCTCGTCACAATGGATCGCAAGACCAAGAAGGACAGCTATTATATTTACAAAGCATATTGGAATTGTGAGCCGATGGTTCATCTGTGCGGCAAGCGCTATGCACAGCGCGCAGGCGATACCACTCAGATTCGCGTTTATTCCAACCAGTCCCCAGTTTCGCTGTATGTCAACGGTAAGTTGATCGATGTCAAAGCGGCAGATAAGGTGTTTGTATTTGACGACGTTGCACTGGAAGACGGCATGAACATCATCGTTGCTCAGGCATGCGATGTAAAGGACAGCATGACCATTGAAAAGGTCGAGACCGAACCGTCCATCTATGTGCTTCCGGAATTCAATGAAAGACAGGAAGGTGTTGCGAACTGGTTCAAATTGGCAGGAAATCTTGATCTCAAGGCTCCGATGGAGTTCCCGGAAGGAAAATATAGTATCAAAGATACGATAGAGGAACTGGCACAGAGCGAAAAGGCAATGGAAGTTACTGCTGAGGCAATTAAGCTGGCTACCAATTTTACCATTGCGCCGGGCGAAGGCATGTGGGATATGATGAAAGTCATGACACCTGAAGGTATGATGTCTATGGCGGGCAGTTCTCTGCCGGAGGGCTTCCTTGAAAGCTTGAATGCCAAGCTGATTCAGATCGACAAGGTATAAAGGACGCCTTGAAGATAAAAGTTACCATGTGAAAGAAAGAGAGGGAAAACCAATGGCAGCGAATTCTACATCTATTCGACCGTTTGGTATGAGAGATAAGCTGGGCTATATGTTTGGTGATTTCGGTAATGACTTCACTTTCATACTGTCTTCCAGCTTTATGCTGAAGTTTTACACTGACGTTATGGCAATTGATCCTGGTGTTGTGGGCTTGCTGATGATGGCAGCTCGTTTCATCGACGCCGTAACCGACGTCACCATGGGTCAGATCGTTGACCGTTCCAAACCGACAAAGGACGGAAAATTCCGCCCATGGATTAAGCGTATGTGCGGTCCGGTTGCAATTGCATCATTCCTGATTTATCAGTCTGCATTTGCCGATATGGCTTATGGATTTAAAGTATTCTGGATGGTTGTCACCTACATTCTGTGGGGTTCCATTTTCTATACCTCCATCAACATCCCGTATGGTTCGATGGCATCCGCAATTTCTGCTGATCCAGACGATCGCGTACAGCTTTCCACTTGGAGAACCATTGGCGCAACGCTCGCAAGTCTGGCTATCGGTGTTGGTGTCCCGCTGGTTGCTTATGAAACAGTAAATGGCAATACGGTTATGTCCGGTACTCGTATGACCATTATTGCAGGTATATTCAGCATCTGTGCAATCATTTGCTATCTGCTGTGCTTCAACCTCGTTCGTGAACGTGTTGAGGTTCCGGCAAATACGGAAAAAGTTAACGTTGGAAAGATGTTCAAGAGAGTATTCACCAATCGTTCGTTGCTGGGTATCATTGCAGCGGCAATCCTGTTGCTGCTCGGTATGTTGGGTATGCAGGGCATGGCAGCTTATGTATTCCCGAACTATTATGGCAGTGCAGCAGCACAGTCCGCATCTTCGTTCGCGGGTTCCATTGCAGTATTGGCAATTTGTGCACCCCTTGCTTCCAAACTGGCTGCAAAGTTCGGTAAAAAGGAACTATCCACCGCTTCCTGTCTGCTCGGCGGACTGGTGTATGTTGTATGCCTGTTTGTTCGACCGGAAAATCCGTATGTATTTGTTGCATTCTATACGGTGTCCTATATTGGTCTCGGTTTCTTTAACACGATTATCTGGGCGATGATTACCGACGTTATCGATGATGCAGAGGTCAAGAATGGCGTCCGCGAAGACGGTACCATTTATTCGATTTATTCCTTTGCCCGCAAACTCGGTCAGGCATTTTCTTCCGGTATGATCGGCGGTCTTTTGGGTGTGATTGGTTACACGAAGGAGACCGCGTTTGATCCGGAAGTTACTTCCAAGGTATTTGATTTGGCTTGTATCATTCCAGCAGCTGGTTTGATTGCAGTTGCGCTGGCACTGATCTTCATCTATCCTTTGAGCAAGAAGAAGGTAGAAGCAAACGTTGCGGAGCTGGCGCGCCGCCGTGGTGAAGGCTAAAATCCATCTATCCTCCAATATACAACTCTCCAACCGACCGGAAGGGAGGGGGCTTTCAGGAAGTCCCCCTCCCACCTGGGAGGAAAGAAAGGAAGATTGTCATGGCGAATCAATTTGAACGTTTTATAAAACGCAAAAATTATTTAATCTTTGTTGACAGTGATGGATGCGCCATGGATACCATGGAGAGAAAACACACACTGTGCTTTGGTCCCAGCCTTGTGGCAGAATGGGAATTGGAGCACAGGCGTGACATGATTTTGTCGCGTTGGAATGAAATCAATTTATACTCGACTACACGGGGGATCAATCGCTTTGAAGGATTGGCGATGATTCTTCGAGAGATCAGCGAGTCTGGCTACGAAATTCCCGGGTTGGATGATTTGCTGCAGTGGATATCATCCGGCAAAGTACTCAACAATCGTACGCTTCAGGTGGAAATTGACAAAACAGATAGCATTTGCCTGAAAAAAGCACTGTATTGGAGCAAGGAGGTCAACCGTCAGGTTGCTTTGTTGCAGAAAGAGGATCGACATCCGTTTGAGCACGTACAACATGCACTGGCACGGGCGCACCGTTATGCAGATGTTGCCGTTATTTCTAATGCACCACTGGAAATTGTGTTGGAAGAATGGGATATGTATGGGCTGTTGGAACATACAGATATTGTTTTGGCAGAGGATTGCGGCAGTAAGGAATACTGCATTGGGCAATTGCTTGAGATGGGATATCCCTGCGACCATGTGCTGCTTTGTGGCGATGCATATGATGATCTGTGTGCGGCAGAGCGGAACGGTGTGTTTTTTTATCCGATGCTTGCACGACATGAAAATGAGTGTTGGATAGAATTTGCATGTGACGGTCTGGAACATTTGCGTTCCGGAACGTATGCTGGTGCGTATCAGCAGGAAAAAATAGAATTGTTTTTAAACAGTCTCTCTAAATAAGTTTCTATTTGGAACAAGAAAAAATTGACAGGGAAACCTATAGGGTTTAATATAAAATGTAGGTTTAGTATGAGAATATAACAGTGAGCAGTAAGGAGGATTTTTTATGCAGATGACATTCCGTTGGTACGGCGAGGGCAATGACAGCATCACGCCGGAAATGATCAAGCAGATCCCGGGCGTCACCGGATTGGTATGGGCGCTGCATGACAAGCAGGCCGGTGAGGTCTGGACAGTCGAGGAGATCGAAGAGGCTCGCAAGCAGATCGAGGGCGCGGGCTTTAACATGGATGTCGTTGAGAGCGTTAACGTACATGACGACATCAAGATTGGTATTCCGACCCGCGACGAGTATATTGAAAATTATAAGACAACACTGAAGAATCTGGCACAGTTTGGCGTCAAGGTTGTCACGTACAACTTTATGCCGATCTTTGACTGGACACGCACGGATTTGTTCCATCCGATGGGCGACGGCGCAACTGCCCTGTATTATGAAAAATCCAAGATCCAGCAGGATTATAAGGAAATGGCCAATTATATTTTGGCAAACCTGCATGGCATGACATTCCCCGGCTGGGAACCGGAGCGTATGGCAAAGCTGGATGAGCTGTTTGAAGCGTACAAGCCGGTTACCAAGGAAAAACTATGGGACAACCTGAAATACTTCCTTGAAGCCATTATGCCGACTTGCCATGAGACTGGTATCAAAATGGCCATTCATCAGGACGATCCCCCTTGGGATATTTTTGGTTTGCCGCGTCTGCTGGTTGACAAGGAATCCATCGGTCGCTTCCTGAACATGGTGGACGATGAGTATAATTGCCTGTGCCTGTGTTCGGGTTCGTTGGGCGCAAATCCCAAGAATAATGTTGCGGACATCATCCGTACCTATTGCGATCGTATTGCATTTGCACATGTGCGCAATGTCAAGCACTTCCCGAACGGCGACTTTACAGAAGCGTCTCACCGCGACTGCGACGGCGATGTCGGAATCCTCGATATCATGAAAGCATATCACGACTGCGGCTATCAGGGATATATTCGTCCGGATCATGGACGGCACATCTGGGGCGAGCAGTGCAGACCGGGTTATGGTCTGTATGACCGCGCACTTGGCATCATGTATCTGTGGGGCTGCTGGGATATGCTCGACAAAACTGAGGGCAAAGTATAAGATACGTCATCACAACACCAATGAATTCTTCCGCTTTGGCGTGTGAATTTTTGACAGAGAAAGAGAAGGGAAACTATGAAGCTTTCATTACAATCCATTCAGAATAAGGACGCATGGAAGGGATATCATCTTCCGAGTTTTGATCCCGCTGAAATTGCTGCCAATACTGCGAAAAAACCGCAGTGGCTGCACTTTGGTTCGGGCAATATTTTCCGTATTTTCCCGGCAGCATTGTGCCAGCGTCTGATCGAGCAGGGCAAGATGGATACTGGTATCATTTGCTGTGAAAGCTATGATGATGAAGTGATCACAAAATGCTTCCGTCCGTATGACAATTTGACAATTGCTGTTACACTCAATGCAGATGGCAAATTAGACAAGGAAGTCATCGGTTCGATGGCAGACAGCCTGACCATGTTATATGACGGCGACAAGATTGCGGAAATCTTTAAACAGCCGTCGCTTCAGATGGTTTCGTTCACCATCACGGAGAAGGGTTACAGTCTGCGCAATGCAAAACATGAGCTGGTTCCGGCTGTTGTTGAAGACATGGCGAATGGTCCGGAAGGTTGTAAGTCTTTCATGGCACAGCTCGCTGCGATGTGTATCGGCAGAAAACATGCCTGCGGTACGCCGCTTGCACTGGTTTCTATGGACAACTGCTCACACAACGGTGAAAAGCTGCAAATGGCTGTCATGGAAATTGCCAAGGCGTGGCTGGAAAACGGAAAAATCTCCGCAGAGGATTATGCATATCTCGAAAATGATGTAGCTTTTCCGTGGAGTATGATTGACAAAATTACGCCGCGTCCGCATCCGGTTGTTGAGCAGCAGCTCATTGAGGACGGCCTGGAAGATATTAGCCCGTTTGTCACCACCAAGCATACGTATACTGCCCCGTTTGTCAATGCGGAAAAATCGCAGTATTTGGTTATCGAAGACAAGTTCCCGAACGGCAGACCGCCGCTGGAAGATGCTGGTGTTATCATTACAACCCGTGACACCGTCAATAAGGTCGAAAAGATGAAGGTTTGCACCTGCCTGAATCCGTTGCATACCTGTCTTGCTGTTTACGGCTGTATTCTCGGATATACCTCGATTGCAGACGAGATGAAAGATCCGGAACTGAGCGCATTTATTGATACGATGAGCCATGTCGAAGGTATGCCGTTCGTCGTCGATCCTGGTGTTATTGACCCGAAGAAATTCCTCGAAGAGGTTTTGACCGCGCGTTTCCCGAATCCATTTATGCCGGATACCCCGCAGCGCATTGCAACGGATACGTCGCAGAAGTTGTCTATCCGTTTCGGCGAGACCATTAAAGCCTATATCGCATCACCTGATCGCGAGGCCTCTGAACTGAAGCTGATTCCGCTGGTATTGGCAGGCTGGTTGCGTTATCTCATCGGTGTGGACGATGAAGGCAAGCCGTTTGATATCAGCCCTGATCCACTGTTGCCTGCTATGCAGGAGAAGCTTTCCGGTATGACTCTGGGCGGAGAGATCGATGTGGAGAAGCTCCGTCCGATTTTGTCCGACGCTTCTATTTTTGCAGTTGATCTGTACGAATGTGGTTTGGCAGAGAAAGTAATCGGCTATTTCAAGGAACTGATGGCGGGTCCGGGCGCAGTTCGGGCGACGTTGAAAAAGTATGTTCACTGACAATGGGAGGGGACAGCCATGAATGCAATGAATCAGGCAATTTCTGATATCGGTGTCGTACCGGTAATCAAGCTGAACAATCCGGTTCGCGATGCAGCTCCGCTGGCAAAGGCGCTGTGTGAGGGCGGCGTACCGGTCGCTGAAGTCACATTCCGTGCAGCAGGCGCACCGCTTGCCATCAAGTTGATGAAGGAAACCTGTCCGGACATGATCGTGGGTGCGGGTACTGTCACCACCACCGCACAAATCGACGACGCGATTGCAGCAGGCGCACAGTTTATCGTCACTCCGGGATTTGACGCAGAACTGGTTGCTTATGCACAGAGCAAGAATATTGCGATTTATCCAGGCT
>CALWUF010000013.1 GCA_944384655.1 uncultured Butyricicoccus sp.
AAAATGTTCTGACCGACATACGGGGTATAGCGCTCCGTGTGACCCATCTTGCCGAGGACACGACCGTCCGGGGATGTGATGCCCTCGATGGCGCACATGGAGCCGTTCGGGTTGAACGCGATGTCCATGGATGGCTCGCCGTTGAAGTCCACATACTGGAATGCAACCTGTCCGTTTGCAATCAGACGGTCAATTTCTGCCTGCGGGGCGACAAAGCGACCTTCACCGTGGGAAATGGCGATCGAATGCACGTCTCCCACCTCACACGAGGACAGCCAGGGGGACTTGATCGACGCCACACGCGTCTGTACATAACGGGACTGATGACGTCCGATCAGGTTATACGTCAGTGTCGGGCAGGTGCTGTCCAGATCGCGGATCTCGCCATACGGCACCAGCCCCAGCTTGATGAGCGCCTGGAACCCGTTGCAGATGCCGAGCATCAAACCGTCACGGTTTCTGAGCAGATCATGAACCGCATCCTGAATTGCCGGTGCACGCAGGAACGAAGCGATGAACTTGCCCGAACCATCCGGCTCGTCGCCGCCGGAGAAGCCGCCCGGAAGAATCATCATCTGAGACGAACGGATCGCTGTCTCCAGTTCCTCCGCAGAAGCCATGAGCGCATCCTGTGACAGATTGCGGACGACGACAATTTTTGCCTCACCGCCAGCCGTTTCAACCGCCTTGGCCGTGTCATATTCACAGTTTGTGCCCGGGAATACCGGAATGACTGCCGTCGGACGTGCACTCTTGACTGCCGGTGCCTTGACATTGCGCTCGGTGAACGACGGCTTGACCAGCTTGTCATCCGACGCCGCCGCACGGGTTGGGAATACGCTCTCCAACGTGCTTTCCAGCGCTTCCTTGATGTCATCCAACGCAATGCGCTCGCCAAATGCATCAATTTCAGGTTTATCCGTGGTCATACCGACCAACCACAACGGCATATTATACAGCTCTTCGGTGGCTTCGATCAGGATACCGCCATAGTTCTTGAGGAACAGGGCATCCGGCGCAAATTCCGGACCAAAGGTAAAGCCGATGTCGTTGCCAATGGCCATTTTCATAATGCCCTCAGCAATGCCGCCGGAAGCCAATGCCCACGATGCGGCAACCTTGCCCTCATCGATCAGGTTCTGTACAACCTCCCATGTCGCACGGATCGCCTGATAATCCGGTGAACCGTCCATATGGTACGTCGCGTCAAAGAAATAAACCGGATGACCTGCCGCTTTGAATTCCGGCGAAATCAGATGATCCGCCTCCTGCGGCGCGATGGCAAACGACACCAATGTCGGCGGTACATGCATATCATCATACGTACCCGACATGGAATCCTTGCCGCCAATGGCTGCACGTCCGAGCGATTCCTGTGCGTCATATGCGCCCAGCAATGCGGCAAGCGGTGCGCCAAACTTCTCCGGATCGCGGTTCAGGTGTTCAAAATATTCCTGGAATGTGAGATATGCGGTGCGGTAATCACAGCCTGCGGCAACCAGACGCGCCATCGATTCAATGACCGCACAGGACGCGCCGAGGAATGGATTCTGCTCCATGAAATACGGATCGAATCCAAAGCCCATGACAGATGCTGTGGAGCACTGACCGGCGGTCGGCAATGTCGCTGCCATGACCTGTGTCGGCGTCAACTGATTTTTGCCGCCATACGGCATGAAAACAGAACTTGCACCAATCGAACCGTCAAACCGCTCGGTCAAACCGCGTTCCAGACAGATATTGAGCGTAGACGCCAGATTCAGCATCTTTTCTTTGATCGTTGCACCCTCTGCCGGGCATGCAATGCTCGGAACCGGTAACTGTGCAATATGTGCATCCGCATGTTTGGATGCACCGTTGGTGTTGAGGAAATCGCGGGAAACATCGACAATCGTCTTGCCATTCCAGGTCATGCGCAGGCGATTGGTATCCGTAACGGTTGCAACCACTGTCGCTTCAATGTTTTCCTCATTGGCCATTTGAATAAATGTTTCCGCATTTTCTGCGGCAACAACCACTGCCATGCGCTCCTGAGATTCAGAAATTGCCAGCTCTGTGCCATCCAGACCGTCATATTTTTTGGGTACTGCATTCAGGTCAATATCCAGACCATCTGCCAACTCGCCGATGGCAACCGATACGCCGCCTGCACCGAAGTCATTGCATCGGCGGATCATACGGGTGACTTCCGGATTGCGGAACAAACGCTGAATTTTGCGCTCTTCCGGCGGATTGCCCTTCTGTACTTCCGCGCCACAGGTTTCCAATGATTCCGTGGTATGGCTCTTGGAAGAACCGGTTGCTCCGCCGCAGCCGTCTCTGCCCGTGCGCCCGCCGAGCAGGATGACGATATCACCCGGATTGGGCACTTCCCGGATGACATTGTCAACCGGGGCTGCACCGACAACCGCACCGATTTCCATACGTTTTGCGACATAACCCGGATGATAAATTTCATGGACAAGACCGGTGGAAAGACCGATCTGATTGCCATAGGAGGAATAACCGCCGGCCGCCGTTGTACACAGCTTGCGCTGCGGCAGCTTATGCTCCAGCGTCTCACTCAGCGGGACAGTCGGATCACCTGCGCCTGTGACACGCATCGCCTGATAGACATAGCTTCTGCCGGACAGCGGATCGCGAATGGCGCCGCCAAGACAGGTTGCCGCGCCGCCGAACGGTTCAATTTCAGTCGGATGGTTGTGCGTCTCATTTTTAAACATGAGCAGCCACGGCTCTTTTTTGCCGTCTACGGTTGCCTCAATGCGGATCGAACACGCATTGATTTCTTCACTCTCGTCGAGATTGGTCAACTGACCGCGTTTTTTGAGCACTTTTCCGGCAGCCGTTCCGACGTCCATCAATGTAATCGGACGTTTTGCGGCTTTTTCTTCCCCATAGACCTCACGGCGACCCGCCAGATATCGTTCAAATGCATCCTTCACCATCTGGTCATCAATGATGCTGTTGTCAATTTCCGTTAAGAATGTGGTGTGGCGGCAGTGGTCAGACCAGTAGGTATCGATCATACGCACCTCAGTAATGGTCGGGTCACGCTTTTCTTCCCCTGCAAAATAACTCTGTAAAAACTGTAAGTCATCCAGTTCCATTGCCAGACCCAAACGGGTGCGCATGTCCTCCAGTGCAGCGGTATCCATTGCAATAAAGCCTTCGACGGTGTCAACTGACGTCGGAATGGCATAATTGGTCTCCAATGTCTGCGGTTTATCGGCAGACGCCTCACGCGAATCCACCGGATTGATGAGATAATTGCGGATTTTATCCAGCTCCGCTTCGGTCAGCTTGCCGCCGAGCACATAGATATGTGCCGCAGCGACTTTGGGGCGTTCGCCCTGCGTCATCAACTGAATGCACTGTGCGCATGAATCCGAACGCTGATCGTACTGACCCGGCAGCGGCTCTACCGCAAGAATGTGGTAATCACCCTCCGGCATTGGGAACTGCTCGTCATAGCAGTTGTCCACCATCGGTTCAGAGAACACAATGTCTTTTGCCTTTGCATACACTTCCGCGTCGATGCCCTCGACGTCATAGCGGCACAGTTCACGCACATACGTAAGCGCTGGAATTTCCAGCAATTCGCGCATACTGCTGCACAGCGACTGGGATGCGCTGTCAAATCCGCTGCGTTTTTCAGTATAGCATCTTAATACTGCCATGATACACCTCAAAAAATATAGTATAGTCGTCAAAATTTTACGAATCGCATATGTAATATTATCATACCGTTTTTCCCATGCCTTTTCAAGGGCAAGGCGGGAGAAAAACCATATTTTGCGCGAAATTTGCTGAATTTGTTCTCATATTTGGATACTTGACCAACTTTTTGTTACAAACAAAATACGAACGCAAAACGCTCCTCTCTGCGGCAGCCTGTGCGCAGAAGGGAGCGTGTGATATCCATGTTATGGAATGGTGTAGCCATAGCCGCCATACGGGCTGGTCTGTCCGTCCTGAGATGAAGAAGAATCCTCCTGCGTAGCAGAAGTCCCTGCCAGATCCGCCTGATCGATCAGCGTGATCGTAACGGTGATCGTACTGCCCGAGCGATAGATGGTCAACTCCATGGTATCGCCCGCCTCCATGTTATTTTTGATGGAATTGACATCACTCATACAAGTGATTTCCTGACCATTGACGCCGGTAATGATATCGCCTTCCTGGACGCCCTGCTGATAGGCGTCAGACGCTGTGTCAACACTGGTAACCATCACACCCTGTGGGATTTGGTAATATGCCGCGCGCATCTCGTCGATGTCATAGCCGCTGATGCCAATGGCAGGGCGTCCGGTAACATGACCGTATGCAATCAACTGATCGACAACTTCCTTCACCGTATTGGTCGGGATGGCAAAGCCCATGCCTTCAATGGAGGCGCTGTCTGCACTGCTCGCACTCAATTTGGACGATGTAATGCCGATAACTTGCCCATTTGTGTTGATGAGGGCGCCGCCGGAGTTGCCCGGATTGATGGCGACGTCCGTCTGAATGAGTGTCATTTCACGGTCATTGATCGTGACGTTCCGGTTGATGGCAGAGATAAATCCGCCGGTAAAGCTGTTCTGGAATTCTACACCGCCGGGCGAACCGATGGCAAATGCGCGGTCACCGACTTGCACCTGATCTGAATCGCCGAATTCCGCAGCCGTCAAGCCGCTTGCATTGATCTTGAGTACGGCGAGATCTGTCTGCTCATCCGTGCCGATCAGCTCCGCCTCATAGGTGGTGGAATCGTTCAGAACGACAGTAATTTTATCGCCGTCTTCTACCACATGGTTGTTCGTAATGATATAGCCGTCCTCACTCATAATCACGCCTGATCCGGAGGATTCGCTGCCCATTTGAATGTCATCTACCACGATAGAAACGATCGAAGGGGATACTTTTTCATATACGCCGGAATAGCTTTCCGCGTCATCGCTGCCTGCATCCGATGTACTGCTGACCTGCATCTTGGTGGAATCTTCCGGCAGCGCGCTGCCGCTGTCTGACACCGTATCCGAATTGTTTGTCAGGCTTGACAGATCGATGTCGCCGCCCGCGAGCATACCGCCGCCAAACGCCACAGCGGCAATCAAAACACCTGCTACAACCGGTTTCCATGGGAATTTGCCCGATCTGCGCGGTTTTTTATTCTTTGGTCTTTTACCGCCGCTCCACTGTTCATAAGCAGACGTACTGCCCGTATTTCCTGCCGATGCGTCCTGCGCATTTGCATTGCCATAGGTATCAAATGAATCCTCTGCATTCTGCCGTTTTGGCTGCTCGTCCGCCCCGCGCACGGGTGTTTGGAACGGAGTGGTCTGAGGATCTTCGTGTTCATTATTCCGATTAAACTCATCCATATGCGTAGCCTCCTTTGTGATGCTTCTATTGTACGCGAAGAATATGGTTTTTCGTTGTCGCCAATGTTAAGATTCTGTGAATCTCACATTTCGAGCAAAACGCACGCCTCTGCATGACCTGCAGAGGCGTTTTGTGTGTTATTTCTGTGTCATCTGCCGGTTGTCATTCCCACCGGACGGTTTTTGTGCCAGCGGTACGGTAAATGCAAACTCCGTTTCGCCGTTGGACGAGCGAACCGAGATATCACCGCCATGCAGATTGATGATGGATCGGACAATATACAAACCAAGACCTGCACCCGTGCGGTCACGGCTGCGGCTGCGGTCCACCTTGTAAAAACGGTCGAATACATGCGGCAGATCTTCCGCTGGAATCTCAGATCCGGTGTTGCGAATATAGAACTGACTCATTGCACCTTCTGCCTCCGCATGGATGGTCAGCGTACCACCCTCGTTGACAAATTTGACCGCATTGTCCACAAGATTATAAATGACCCGATACATATGGTCGCTGTCGCCATTGACAATCAGGCTGTCCGGCAAATCGACGTCCATTTCCAACTTTTTGTCGTTGATCTGCTTTTCAAAGCTGATGAGCACACGCGCTGCCATTTCCGCCAGATCAAACGGCGCAGACGTGATAATCAATTCACCTGCCTGGATTTTTGCCGCATCTAACATGCGCACAACCAGGCGCGACAGACGATCCACTTCTTCGGAAATGATACGCAGATACTGCGGATGCCGCTCCTTTGGAATCGTGCCATCCAACATACCATCCACAAACCCCCGAATCGATGTCATCGGCGTTTTCAGCTCATGTGAGACATTCGCGACAAAACCACGGCTCAACTCTTCCTGCTGCTGCAAAGAAGTTGCCATATTGTTGAAACTGACCGCCAACTCATCGATCTCATCACAGTTATTGTTCTCCGAAACACGCACGTCAAATTCACCGTGCCCGAATTTTTTTGCCGCGGAAACCAATCCTTTGAGCGGACGCGTCAGCATATCCGACAGGAACCAACTGATAATCAATGTGAGCACCAGCGTGATGGCAACAATAAACACATAGCTGCGCATAATGGTACGCATCAGACCGGTGGTGGAATCGGA
>CALWUF010000014.1 GCA_944384655.1 uncultured Butyricicoccus sp.
AATCTTCGTGCCCTTCTAAAATCTGGTTTGCACCCCGACCTACAATGATACAGGGACCCTGTTGTGCGAGTTGCCGGATGGTTTCCACTTGGGCGATAAACATTCAGTCATTCAAAGACATATTCAAGGGGGCATAGCAACCCGAAAAGACATTGGCAAAAAGGCGGTTGTTGTCCCCCTCTGCCTGCTCAAAAAAGATCTGATGAATGTCGCGGACGCCTCTTCAAAGAGCGCTTTTTCATAGCAAGAAATGCCCATCCTCTGCGATAGTTGGGCGCCGATCTGCCGTCCTCCGCTTCCGAATTGACGACTGATCGTGACAATTGTCGATTTCATATTTATTTTCCGCCTTCTTGTAGCACACCCATATTCTGGGTTGCGGTGAATTTCATAGATTTAATGGAACACAAACACACCAGGATGGTCAGTACATCGGCGGCTGGCTGAGAGAAATAGATCCCTGTTACGCCGAAAATTTTTGGAAGAGTCACGATAAAGGGAATATAGAATAATCCCTGTCGGATTAAGGATAAAAACAGTCCATATCGTGAAGAACCAATGGTCTGATAGGTGATGGTCATCATATAACTCAGTCCGAAGGAGGGATAAAGGGCCACCTGTGAGATCAACAGCCATCTGCCGTAGTCCACAATGACGGGATTTTGGTTGAACAGCGTAATCAGCGACTTGGCCAGCAGGATATAGGCCGCCGCCACCAGCACCGTCAGCAGCAGGGAGCCTTTCAAGGCAAACCGTACCGACTGATGGAACCGCTTTTCATCCCTGGCTCCAAAAGCAAAGGATGCCACCGGCTGATACCCCTGCATAAAACCCATGACCACATAGCATCCGATGAGAATCAGACGTTGGACTACCCCGTAAGCGGCGATAATTTCGTCAGACTGAGGCAATCCCGCTGCGGCAATGTTGGTCAGGGAGGCCGCTACGGACAGGCATATCTGGATAACTGCTGTAGGAATGCCAATGACAGCGACGGTTTTGATCAGTTTCCAGCTTGGCTGAAAAGCTGTCCATTTTATTTTGATGATGGAGCGCCCGCTGGCATAAAACCCGGTCAGGATAAAGAAGGTCACGAACTGGGAGACTGTGGTAGCCAGTGAGGCTCCCTCCACGCCCATGTTTAAGCCCCAGTCAAACATAAAGAGGGGATCCAGCACCACATTGAGAAGTGCGCCGGTAATCACGGCCACAGATGATATCTTGACGGAGGATTCCGCTCTGGCAGCACAATTCATGCTCTGGGTCGGGAGATTGGCAAGCGCTGCTACAAACATCCAAAAAGCGTAGTCTTTTGCCAGTGGGAGAGAGGCATCCGAAGCACCGAACGCCCGCATGAGCGGCTCCAGAAATGCGATGCCGCCAATGCAAAGTACCGCACCGATGACAACAGAAATGCCAATAATGGTAGTGACCGTGCGGCTGGCTCCTTCGCTGTCCTTGGCTCCCAGCTGGCGACCTGCAAGAACGGCAGCGCCCGCCGCAAAGATGTTTTCAACAGAAACCATGACGAGCAACAGAGGAACGGTAACGCCTACTGCTGTCAATGCGATATCGGAATCCAGCATCCCAATATAGGCGGTGTCTACCAGATTGTAAATAGCCTTAGCCAGCAGCGCAAGCGTTGCAGGAATGGCTAATTTTATAATAGATTTGTCGGGAGGCATATCTTCCAGCACAGATTGTGTTTGCAGTTCCTTTTTAGCCATCTTCAAATTGCTTCCTTTCGATAATACCATAGAGTAAAATGTTCAATGCCTTGCGGCATTTTTCCTCACGGGCTTCAAATGCGTGATCACCTGCATCTGATATTTGATAACGTATATTGATGAAATCCTGGAATTGGCGGAAAGTTTCAATCACTTCATCTTTAGAAATACTGGGACGCAGAGCGATAGGCGCCAACAGCTCTTCTAAGATTTGGATGTTGAGATCGTCAAAATCCTGTTTGCATTTTTGTATCTCGGTACTTAAATGAACAGGAGGAGAAATCACCGCCTCGCAGAATATGCGCTGGTAAACCGGATAGGAATGGAAAAATCTCGTGCGGATCGCAAAGTAATTTTCCAAACGGGTTTCCATTTCGCCTTGTTTTGTCATATTCACCCGAATGTATTCCGTCAGGCGCTGGAGGCACTCTTCCACACAGGCAAGGAACAATACATCCTTTGTTTCAAAATAGTGGTATACGATACCCTTTGAGATATTTTGAGCAGCACAAATGGTATTGATAGAGCTGGCTCCGTACCCTTGTTTGGAAAACTCAGCCAGTGCGCTGTCCATAATCCGCCGCCTTGTCTGTTGATTTTTTTCTTCGCGCTTCATAAACTTACCCTCCCAAATAATTGACCACTAAGTCTATTTTTTACATCATAGCACAAATAGACTTAGTGGTCAATATTGTAACTGTGAACATTTTTTGTAAAATTAAGATGCTTATTGCACAGTGTATGAACACATTGTTAAGAAATGTATGAAGTTGGCTTATCACCAGCTGCAAAACAGAGCAGGTACTAAATCGTATGGTGCGAAGTTTTTCCTCATTCGATGGACAACTCTAATGAATGTGTCCTGAAATCCTTTATCCAAGCTGTCAAAAAAGATTGTGGGCGGTAAATTGTAAACTGCAATTGAACACATAAAAAGATCCACAGTGCTCAGGAATCTGTTAGAATAAAGTTCCTACACAAAACTCTGACAGAAAGACCTGACCACTATGGATCAAACTCATTCTACCACAAATTTCACAGAACGCAAGAGAGGGCAGCATCTGAGAGCTGAGGAGCGAGGCGCCACCCAAGCGCTGAAAAAGCAGGGCTTCAGCAACCGTGCAATTGCCCGCACCATCAACTGCAGCCCATCCACGGTTGGATATGAGCTGCGACGCGGCACATCGGAATACTGCGGGCGCGGTCGCAGGCCGGGGTATTCCGCGAGGCTCGGAGCAGCAGCATACAAGGCCAATCGTCGCCGCTGTCACCGCTTCCGGAGCATACCCCGAAAGTCTGAATTTATCTGCTGGATGGTAAACATGGTTCGCGAACATAACTGGTCATTCGACATCTGTGTAGGGCGGGCACGCCGGGAGAATCTCTTTCCGGCTGAGTATATCCCTTGCACCAAAACCCTGTACAACTTGCTGTGGAAGGGCGAATTGCCTATCACATTGTTTGAACTGCCAGAGGTGCTAAGCCGTCGTTCCAACAGAAAACCGCGACTTCCAAAACATTCTTTTGGAAAATCCATTGATGAGCGTCAGCCAGAGGTAGCCGACAGAACCAGTTTTGGTCATTGGGAATCAGACACAGTACTGGGCCGAAAAAGGCGCGGTGAGCCTGCCGTTTTTACTATTGTAGAGCGAATGACAGGGTGCTATCTTTCTATTCGGATCGACAGCAAAACGACCGCCGGTGTTGCCTTGGCCATGAAACAGTTAAAAGAGCAATATGGTGATAAATTTTCCCAGGTCTTCCGTAGTATCACCACGGATAACGGCAACGAGTTTGCAGACTTCTCCGCCTTTGAAGCCCTTGGCACTGAAATCTATTTTGCGCATCCCTATTCCCCATGGGAGCGGCCGGTCAATGAACGAACCAATCGTATCCTGCGAAGATTCATCCCCAAAGGTCACTCCATCAACGAATATACCGATGAACAACTCCTCATGTTTGCCGATGAGATCAACGCCACTCCCAGAAAGCGTCTGGGCTACCTCACGCCGGAAGAGCTGTTTGAGCAGCAACTGGATAGAATCTACTCTATCAACTGACAGCGTTCTTTATTCTAATCAAGTGTTCAATTTGTTATTGCAATTTACGAAAGATTGTGGGCAAAACAAAGCACCGCAATCCTGATACCGATTGCATCGAAAATTGCGGCGCTTCTTTGGTGGACCCGAAGAGGATCGAACTCT